>JADKZZ010000127.1 GCA_020848475.1 Chitinophagales bacterium
ATGCAGTAGGTTCATGGAAAAATGATGCTTACATTAGAAACACAAAAGCTGTCAAAACCATTGTCAATACTAGCAAAGCAGAAGTATCAACAAGTAACACTAGTATTTCAACTGAAACAAAATCTACAGAAATAAAGAAGAAAAAATGCACTAAAAAAAGATGTAAAAGGAAACATAAAAAATAGAAAAAACGGCTATTTATTCTTTAACAAATTTTGTCATACTTGTTGCTCCATCGTTTTCAATTTGCAATAAATAAATTCCTCTAGGCAAACTAGCAATATTAATTGTATTATTTTCAACAGTTCCATTATTTATTTTATGAGATAAAATACATCTTCCTAAATAATCAAAAACACTGATACTAGCCTCTTTTGTTGGAAAAGGTAATACTGTCTGAATTTGCAACCTATCATTCGCTGGGTTGGGAAAAACAGCACTTGTAAACGAATTCGAATTTGTACGTACAGCCGTAATTACACAGGAAGTATCGATGCCATCGACACCAAATACTTTCTCTACCCAATGCGGATAATCTACATATGGATTTCTATTGCCTTGAATGACAAATACAGAGTCGTTTCTGTTTCGTTCTAACAAATCAGGTGGATCTTGTTTGTGCCATTTCACACATAGTTTAAGTATCCAAGGATCGAGGGCAGGATAGCTATTTCCGGCCATAACGTCATTTGCCGTACTGTTAGAAATCCAACTAGCAACAACAGATTCATAGCGAGTAACCATATACAAATAAATACGTGCAAAATCGCCTTTAAACTGGTCGATTGGCTCGAATACTGAAGTAGCATTAAATCCGTAGTTTAATGAATCGTCTGAGCTTCCTATTTTCGTTCCATTATATGAAGTAATTGATGGTGTTTTGACATATCCAATTGGAAAATTACTCTTTGCATTATTTGTATAATTGTCTGCTGGCAACAAAAGATGCATTTCAGAGTACATTGGAATGACATTACCTCCAAACCACGATTTAGGAAACGAATGTTCTTTTACATAACAAACACATTGTGTAGAAGCAGTGCCACCTGATGAACAAAAATCTACATCATAGCGATAGTTACAAGAATCAAGACCATTAGGACGTTCACCGCTGTATCTATCAACAATTACACTACCACCTCCTGATTCTGCTGGCTTTAAATCTGTTCTATTAAAATAAAAATCTACATCACCATAATTAATGGAAACACTGCCTAATGCTAATCGAGAAGCTAAAATAGATTTAAAAGCAGCACAGCTTTTACTGCTATCAATATTATAATAATTTCCAGGACCAGCCTTAACTAAAAGTGGGCATATTAGAAATATTAGTAAAAAGTATAAAAAAAATCTTCTATTCATATTTTCTATTAAAATCACAAACCTCGTTTTATTTGAATAGTCAAACAAAACGAGGTTTATATGATTGAGTGATTAACTTATTCTACTATAAAAGTGCTAACGTTGTTTGAACCTTTATAGACAATATTTAAAATATAAGTACCTTTTGATAGGCTACTTACATCAATAGATTCCATATCATTACCAGGAGCTAATTGTTGTGCAATCAGTTTGCGACCTAAAATATCTACAACTTCTAAAGTTGCTACTTCTTTTATTGGCGATTTGAATTTAACATATATCGCGCCCATGTTAGTCGGATTTGGGAATAGATTAAATTCTGCTTCCACATTATTGTATTTTACACCTGTAGAGAGCGCCGTTTTAGCAAATGCAGTTGCCAAGCCTCCATAGTTAGGTCCATTTAAGCAATTTTTGTTATTAAATGCGATAACAAATATTTTGTAGAGCGTATTTTGTGATAAACCTGTCAACACACATGTACTATCTGTTCCTCTATAATACACCTTTGCTGATGTAGCATTTGAAGATGGAATAATTGTACCCACAGGATAGTTCATCGTATCACGGATACTGATGGAACCAACAGAACTTGGTGCGGCAACTATCATTACACTATCACCATTTGAAGAGTTTTTCCATTTAATGGTAATGGTTGATGTAGTAGAATCCAATTTAATAATTGATGAATTGGACACACCTGAAGGTTGCACACAGTCTGTAAGTGGTGGCGTACCTGTTGTTGTTGTATCGTCTCTGTTTACACCATTAGAAGCTGTTCGTCTATAGTTTTTGAATGCACCACACAAATTATATGGAATAACAGCTACATTGTATTTTGTGCCAGATGCTAAACCAGTAATAACAAATGTAGTATCATTGGCACTTGATGAAACATCAGCTACTTTTGATTTGAAACTTCCAGAAACAATAGAGTCACCAACATTATAGTTAGTGCTATCAGCTGGATATCCGATGTTTGAACTTAAGCTTTGAACAACAATATAACCATCAGCTGGTGGCGTTGTACGATTGAATTGACCTTCAATTGAATTATCACCAACTAATGTAAATGTGATATTAGTTGGATTTGTTGCTGGCTCTGGGCAAGCATCAACTAATGTTTTTGCGCTATCATTTGCTGGTGCACTAGTTTTGTAATTAGGACCACCTAAACAACCTGCATTATTATATGGAAATACATAAGCATAGTAAATTGTATTTTGTACTAAACCACTTTTATTAAAAGTGGTGTTTGCACCATTACTAACTACTACTGCTGTACCAACAAGGTCGCCATTAGAATATGCTGTCGCATCAGTAATTGTTGGTGTAACAGCATTGCTATCTAACAATACTAAATAGCCATCAGAAGCTGGTACCGTAGCACTAAATGAGCCTAATACTGCAGTTGTACTTGTTGCCGATAGCACCAAATTTGATACAGAGTTTGTAGGTTCAGTACATGCAGCAACAGTGCCAGTTGTAAATGAAACACTGAAATCATCCACTGCTAATAAATCTTCAGAACCTGGAATATCATAATCATTGAAGCGAATCCAAAATGTAGCACCATTTGGAACAGCCATACCAGTTATATTTCCGGAAACATTAGTGAAAACAGTATTGCCATCTAATGCGCCTGTAGTAGTGCTTGTGTTTACTGAACTACCCGTAAGCGATGGAACACGAGTCCATGTACCTAAACGAACTGAGTCAGCATCTGTAGAGTATTCAACAAATAATGTATCTTTTAAACCGTTTGTTGAATTTCCTCTTCTCCATTGCTCACATCTATATGATACTGCAGCAGAAACGATAGTAGAACCAGTATTATTGACAAACTTTGCGCCAAAATAAAATGGTTTTGGCGTAGACGACAATAAACTGCCTAATGCTCTGTCTGTAGAATCAGTTGCACCTACAGAATAGAAACCACCTGAATTGCTAGAACCTGTGCCAACAGTAAGATTTATAGCATTTGTTGTACCAGCATGTCTATACCAATCAGCTGGATTTGGATTTGTTGTTGTTGGCGAACCAGAGTTCGGTAAGCTGTTAAAATCCTGGGTATAAGGATTTGAATTGGTAATCGAAATTTGTGCTACTAGGTTGCTCACGATTAAGCTAAACATAGCAACAAGAAGTGTCATCTTTTTATTCATCTTGTAAAATTTTATCATAAATTATTGTACAAAAATACATAATATTTCGTTCCATAGTTCTGATTTGACAGCAAAGTAAGAAATTGTGGATAATAAAATTAAACAAGCACACAAATCGATTGCAAATGTGTTAAAATATTGATTTAAAACAAGTTAAATTTCATTTTCTTATCTATTCATCAATTTTTATAAAAAGTAGCGACTGATTGCAATTTATCTGTTTTTATACTAATAAAATATCCACCTGCGGCAAGTTGGCTCACATCAAGTTGTATCTGTTCATTTGATGTATTGAGCTCATTTGTCGATTGAACTAAGATACCTTTGCTATCATAGATTTCCAATAGGATATTTTGATGTAGCCAAGTATTATCCAATTGCAATGTTATCTTATCACTAGTAGGATTTGGGAAGACTGACAACATTTTATTGTCTATTTTTTGTTGATTGATTTTTGTAATCACGCTTATTGAATCGTAATAAATATCTAAATACGGGCCTTCAAATGCTGTAGTATCGCCATTAAAGAAGGTCAACAAATTAGAATCTGCTGTGCTTAAGCTAAATTGAGTAATGCCATTTTTATTGATATATTGCAAAGCCGATGGCAACAAGTCAGCACGCAAAGCGTAATCGTTACCGATAAGCTTTCCAGCAAAGCAAGCTACATCAGTGGCCGTGTTTACTGCTGAATAATCTGTTCCTTCAATTTCTGCATTTCCGAAAGTACCTGATTTAATATCTAAGGTAAAATGCTGTGGAAATACTAAGCCTAAGCGATATGCATGTTTAATTGTTTTTAATTTTAAAAACAAAGAAGCTTTTTTAATTACTTTTTCATCAGGAATAAATTCTGTATTAAAACTAAAAATTCCTTTTGTATCCAATGAAGGATTCTGTTTGCCAACAAGCACTTCACCAATACCACTTCCACCGTTGGCATCTGACCAGCCATCGTAATTTTGACCCATTGAATATATACTCGTGTCTCTCCCTTTTCTAAAATAGTTACTGATAAATTGGCGCATATATGCTTCCGCTAAATAAGTATAACCTTGCGGGCTTAAATGATAAGTATCGTTTTGCAACAAACCCATGGCTGGCAGTGGCGACGGATAATACATATTACCATAAGGCAATGGCACTGTACGTGGTGGATAAGTATCGAAAGGATCAAAACGGAGTGGTGTAAGCTGACCATAACGCCATTGCATTAATCCAAGATTATTATAAAAATGCATGTACTCTTTTCCTCTACTTCTATAACCTTGTACTACAGTGTCTTGAAAGTCGGTCATATACGCCATAAAGCGATTGATTTCATACGGCGACGGATTGCCGCGTCCATTCCATAAATCACAATAAGGATTCCAAGGTAAGTTTAGGCAAGGATCATTAAAGTTTGGATAATCGTAGCTTTGCCATATAATTTGACCATTTGGATATTTAGCATGAATAAAATCAAAGATACTATCCATATACATACGAGCTTGAAATAAATTATCATCTAAAACATTTAAAGAATCATTCTTTCGAATACCAAAGGCAACATCATTTCCGCCTAAGGATACAATAATAATATCTATCGGTCGAACAGCATCAGTGTTTAATGATGTTTCCAGTGCAAATCGTGCTAAAGGATTTTGCCACCAAGTTTCTGCCGTCATGCTGATTAATACGCTTCCATCAGAAACTGTCGAGTAATCAGCAAATCCATATTTTGCCAATGCGGAATCGTAAGCAGCATATATTGCAGGAAAATGAGCCCAGCTATCTCCTACCAAGCGAATGTGCGCAGCTGTGCGAGCAAGACAAGCCTGTTGTGCTTTACTTATAGAAAAACTAAAAAATAATAGTATTATAGAAATGAAAATCATCTTTTTCATAGATATAACTGGTTATGGTTTAGAATACAATTATTTGTTTTGACTACAAATAAGCCAATTGAAGATAAGAAAAAAAATTGTGAATTAAAATATGTATTTATAATTTGCGTTTATAAATAAACTCAATAATGAAAACCAAACTCCTATTGCTATTTTGTTGTTACGCAATATTACAAAACAACATATTTTGCAAGAATATTAATTTTGCTGAAGCATTAAAAAGTGCGACAATAAAATCAAGTATAAAAGGTAATGACATGAGCACACATTATCTAGAGCCAATTATTATTAGCATAAGTAATTTGGGAAAAGATGCTTTGGAAATTGCAATAAACACAGGCGACTATTTTATTCCAAAGGAAACAGAAAAACAAAATATTATTGTTACGCAAACAGAAATTATTGCTTTAAAAGCTGGCGAATCGAAAAGCATAAAGATAAAAGGAATGTGTACCGAACCAGCAGATGCGAGTGGTGACGCTAGTACTGTATATACTTATAAAGCTATTGACAATGAAAAAATGAAGGCACTTTCTGCGTTTATTGCAAAAAATAATTATCAATCAGCAGCTGCGCAACAAGCCATGTGGTGTTTAGTTGATAATAGAGATTTAAACGCAATCATTGCAGCAGATAGTAGCGAACAAAATAATCTTAAACGTTTTATGGCTGCATTAACAGGCAGAACATTTACAATAACAACTGATGATTATCAGACTAATTATTACATGCCACCAAAAGAAAGAGTTGGCGGCAAGTTTGAATATAGTTTCAACAAAGCGCAAGATATTCAAATTGCAATGTTTAATAGCAATGGCATTTTAGTGCGCGAATTATTTAATCAAAAGAAAGTACCGAGTGGCACACATCAGTTTACATTCGAATACGATTCTTCAGTATATACTGATGATACTTATTACTTCAAATTAATTGCTGATAACGATGTAATGGTCAACCAGAAATGGGAAGCTAAAACGATGCGCGATGGCTTCAAAAAAAATATAGAAGACAAATATTAGCTATTTGAAATCTACTGCATACTGCTTACTTTTATCCAAAATTATTGAAGGTGAATTATTGGTTAATGAAATCAGAGCCAGATGTTTTTTCTTATGATGATTTGGTCAAAAAGAAAAGAGAACATTGGGACGGCGTGCGAAACTACACTGCACGAAACAATATGCGTGCAATGAAGAAAGGTGACATTGCCTTATTTTATCATAGCAATATCGACAAAGCCGTTGTTGGCATCATGAAAATTGTAAAAGAAGCCTATCAAGATCCAACAACAGAAGAAACAGCTTGGGTTTGCGTAGATGTAGCACCAAAAGAAAAATTAAAAAATCCAGTAAGTTTAGTTAGTATAAAATCCAATCCTAAATTGGCAAATATGAAATTAATAAAACAAGGAAGATTATCAATTTCAGATATTACAAAAGAAGAGTTTGACGAGATATTAAATATGAGTAAGCAAGCATAGAAATGCAATTTACAATGCCATTTTAAACATCTTTATATTTTCTCATTACTATCATGGCCAACAAGCTACATATCAGACTTGCGACAGCCACCAAGCGCACACCCAAAGGATTATCAGGTGTTTTGCCTAATAACAGTAAAGATGGGAAAATTAAACTGGTAATAGCAACGCCAATTTTCATCATAAATGTTTTGAGCGCATAATAGGATGCATTTTTAGCGACGCCAGTTTGTTGAAAATTTACTTGTGCGTTGTCACCTGCAATTGCCATAGGCAAAATACCTAAGACCGCAGTTGGATATACATTTAATATCACATAAATGCCGATAAAAAGTTGAGCAGGCAATTTATACAAACCGATAGTTGATGTAAATAGGAAACCGAAAATCAAACAAAAAAATGCGGATTGCATAATCATTTTCTTTCCATATTTATCTACAAGTTTATCAACTAATGGATACAAAAACAAAGAAAATATACCAACGCTATATAAGATAATTGCCGTGTACACATTGTCTAATTGCAAGAGTGCTGCCACGAAATAAGGCACAGCCACGACAAATACTTTTTGCGGAAACCAATAAATCAGCTCAACAATTAAAGCAACTCTATAATTTTTATCGCTCCATACTTCTTGCATCGTTGACAACACACTATTGTGTTTTTTATCGTATTGCTCTTCTGCTGTCGAAATATTTTTTCCAGAATTATCTGGCACAAAAAGTATGGGCATCAACATGAGTAACATGGCAACAAACGCATATACTAAAACACAATATTGAAAAATAGTTTCGTTTGGTAATGTATCTTTAAATGCACTCATTACTATATTTATTGTTTGCCCAATTCCAATACCTAAAGCATAAGCAATCGACAACATCATCAATATATGTAAGCGTTCTTTTTCCTTTGAAGCTATTTCATTTATCATTGCATTGTATGGTGTTGTATAAAAACATTTAATGACAAATGCCGACAAAACAGTTACTGACAACCATACAATATTCAATGAATGAATTCCATCTTTTAATGGAAAAAAAACTGCGGCAGATAAGAAGGCAAATGGAAAAAGAGCAAAAACCATAAATGTTTTACGTTTGCCAAATTTGAATGTACTTCTATCGCTAAGGCTACCGACAACAGGCTCCATAAATGCACTAATAATATATCCTAATGCCGACAAAATGCCGACGATTGTAAATATTTTAAAAACTGGACCTTGATATACAAAAGCTCTAAATAATGGCTCACCATTATCTGGTGGTAAGTAAAAGAAATAAATCAACTCGGTAAATCCAAAGACCG
>JADKZZ010000128.1 GCA_020848475.1 Chitinophagales bacterium
TAGCGACTACATAAAAATTTAACGAAAAATTTGGAAAATGTGCCCAAGACAGGACTCGAACCTGCACAACCTTACGGTCACTACCACCTCAAAGTAGCTTGTCTACCAATTTCAACACTTGGGCAATAATTGAAGTGTGCAAATATAAAGATTAATATGAAAAAAAGATTGTGATTGTTATAAACAAAAAAACTTGGATGAGACATCCAAGTTTTTTTTTGAATATTGATTAGATTAGAAAGCGTAAACTGCCGCTAAGCTTAATGTATTTTGAATTTTTGAGCCATTACCTTTTCTATCCAAAAATACTTTATCAGAACCAAAGTCGATTCGATATTCTGGAATCAATTTTAAACCACCAATCACATTGATTTGAGAAGTTAAAGTGAAATCAAAGAAATGTTTTGCTGGACCAGCAACATATAGCGCTACATTATCTGGATTATAGAAATAGCCAGCACGTGCACCGATGCTTGCATGTTCATTGATATCGCACTGACCATATAAGTATGTCGTGAAATATTTGTTGCGCGTAACTTTTGAAGATTTTTCTTCTTTGTATCTATATTGATGATATGCTACATTTACACCTAATTTTCCTTTTTTATTTTTTCCTAATTTAATTGAACCTGTTAGGTCATAAGAGTTTTTATAGTTTTTATAAACTGGAGCTTCCGTTGAATCGTTTACCATATAAGTTGTTGGTTCATTACCGCCAACAAAATTCAAATACACGCCACCATTGTCAGCTGTATAACCAACTTGAGCACCTACGTATTTATTTCTGTCATTATCTGATTTTGTATCTGTATCATTAAAAAATCCAGCTAAAATATTCCATTTTTTTACAGTAAAATTTGCTTTAAAACCTGTATGATAAAATGGACCATTTTGAAATGCAAGAGAAGTGGAATAGTTAAAATTAGCTTGTGGAATGATAAATTCGTAACCAAAAAATGTTTCAAAATTTCCTAATGTAAATTCTACCCAATTTGTAGGCGCATACGAAACATATAATTGTCTGATTGCTAAAATTGTGTTGGAATATAAAGTATTATTAGCTGTCTCAGCGCGAGGACCAAAACCTAAATCAGCACAAAAGCCTACTTTTTTAATTTTCTTAGACATCTTTAGATTAATCATGCCCAATTCAAAGGAGTTTGCTTTATTGACAAAAGCACGGTTTAAAACAGCATTTGTTTGTTTGCCGTTAAAATTTGTTTGTACAAAAACATCAACAGAACCATTAATTTCAAAAGGAATTTTGGATTTGATCTTTTCCAATTTCTGATCGTACTTCTCTTTCAAAGTAAGCTTTGGCGTGCTCGGTTCTTCTGTTGAATCTACTTTGTCCAATCCTAATTGATTAGTCAACATTTCAACTTTTTCTTCTAATGACTTAATTCTATCTGCATCTGATTGTGCGAATAAAGGGAAAGTAAGAACCGAAAAGGAAACATAAAAGGCGAATGTCAATTTTCTCATAATGCAATTTTTAAATGTTAATAAATATTATTTTGCAAGTATAAAATACTATTTTGATACTTTTTACTAAATATTTTTAGATAATTTTAATTTAATTTTAGATTTACAATACTATTTTCAGAATATTATTGACATATTTTTTATTATAATGTATAATTAAGATAGACAAACTCCTTTCCCTTTTCGTAATTGTTAAGAGATTTTTTAATGCTTAAGATTTTCTTAAACGCTATAAAAGAAAAAGAGAGGAAGAATTTATCTAATATTATAAACTAGTCTGAAAAGCTATCTGAAATACAATATTTCTGTCTCTAACAAAATTATTATTTAAGAAAATGAGTGTTACTAATAAACATAAAAGTTTATACCTGCCTGAAATGGAAAAAGATGCATGCGGCATCGGTTTTGTTGCACATTTAAGAGGTGAAAAATCGCATCGTACAGTACAAGATGCGCTAACCATGCTAGAAAACATGGAACATCGTGGCGCTTGCGGTTGCGAAGAAAATACAGGCGATGGCGCTGGTATTTTATTACAAATTCCTCATGAATACTATGCAAAAGAAACAGAAAAAATAGGTTTTACGCTACCTCAAGCTGGTATGTATGGAACTGGGTTTATCTTCTTTCCACAAGATGAGACTGTAAGGCAGCAATGCAAAGATTTTATTGCACAAACTGCAGCAAAATTGAATTTCACCATTTTAGGTTATCGTAAAATAAATACTGACAATTCTCCTATCGGCCCTACAGCTCAATCAGCAGAGCCAGTGGTAGAACAATTATTTATCAAACCAGAATTTAATTTCAAAGAAGATATCGAACTCGAACGCAAACTATACGTATTGCGTGCACATACCGTTCGTGAAATTAATTATATTTTAGGCGGTAAAGATCAATTCTATTATACAAACTTGTCTTGTCATACTGTTATCTATAAAGGACAGCTGACCACTAATCAGGTTCGTCAATATTATCCTGAATTAAATGACGAGAGCGTTGAGTCAGCATTAGCAATTGTTCACTCACGTTTTTCTACTAATACTTTTCCGCGCTGGCGATTAGCACAACCATTCCGTTATATTGCACATAATGGTGAAATAAACACATTACAAGGCAACTTAAACTGGATGCGCACAAGAGAGCATTTATTAGAATGTGATGTATTCACCAAAGAAGAGATAGACATGTTTATGCCTATTTGCTATCGCGACCAATCTGACTCTGCTTCATTAGATAATGTCATTGAATTGCTATATCTATCAGGTCGTTCTTTGCCACACGCCATTATGATGTTAATTCCTGAAGCGTGGCAAGACAATGAGCAAATGGAAGATTGGAAAAAAGCATTTTATGAATATCACGATTGCTTAATGGAGCCTTGGGACGGACCTGCTTCTGTTTGTTTTACTGATGGAAAAATTATTGGAGCCACATTAGACAGAAATGGATTGCGACCTTCGCGCTTTGTCGTATATAACGATGGCAGAGTCGTTATGTCTTCTGAAGCTGGCGCATTACCAACGGAAGAAGAGAAAGTAGTTCAAAAAGGCAGATTACAGCCAGGCAAAATGTTTATCATCAATATGGAAGAAGGACGAATTATTTCTGATGATGAATTAAAGAAAAATATTTGCACGCAACATCCATATCGCGAATGGTTAAACAAACATAAAATCACATTTTCTGATTTACCTAAATCTACAATTAAAGAAGATAAATTAGACCATCGTGCATTGCAACAACAACAATTAGCATTTGGTTATACTTCAGAAGATATTAAAACGATTATCACACCAATGGCGGAAACTGCTTACGAACCTATAGGTTCAATGGGCACAGACACACCTTTAGCTGTACTTTCTGATCAATCACAAAATCTATCCAATTATTTTAAGCAATTATTTGCACAAGTAACCAATCCACCAATCGATCCTATTCGCGAACGCATGGTGATGAGCACTTTTGCATCACTAGGTGGCGCAAGTAGTATATTGACAACAACTGAAAACCACTGTAAGCAAATCGCTATTCGTCAACCTATTTTGTCTAATGACGATATCGCAAAGTTACGTTATATCAATCATCCTGATTTTAAAGTAATAACTATTCAAGCTTTATTTACTGCAAGTGGTAAGCCAGGTGCTTTAGAGCGTGGTATCGACAGGATTTGTAAAGAGGCGGAAGAGGCTGTTGCTAATGGTAATAACATCATCATCATTTCTGATAAAGGAGTGAACAAAGATTTTGCACCAATTCCAACATTACTAGCGACAGGTGCGATTCATCATCATTTAGTACGCACAAAAACACGTATCGATTGTTCTCTTGTTGTTGAGAGTGGCGACATTCGCGAAGTGCATCAAATGGCTACACATATCGGTTATGGTGCAACCGTAATCAATCCTTATCTTGCATTCCAAACCATATATAATTTAAATACAGACAAGCTTAAACATCTCGGCAAATCAGATGAAAAATTAGTAGAAAATTATACAAAAGCATCAAGCAACGGTCTATTAAAGGTATTCTCTAAAATGGGAATTTCAACACATCAATCATATCATGGTTCACAAATTTTCGAAATTGTAGGTATCAGCAAACAGGTGGTAGATAAATGCTTTACTGGTTCCATCTCAAGATTAGATGGTTTAGGCTTTGATGAAATAGCAAAAGAAGTAATAAAACGTCACGACTTAGCATTTCCAGAAAAAGAAAGCATTACACAACGATTAGAAGTTGGCGGACAATATCAATGGAAGCGTCGTGGTGAAGTACACATGTTTAATCCTGACACGATACATTTATTACAACACGCTTCTAAGAAAAATGATTTTGGAATTTATAAAAACTACGCAGAGAAAATAAATAATCAAGCACAAAAGGCCATCACCTTACGTGGCTTATTAGAGTTTGATATGTCTAAAGCAACAGCAATAGACATCAGTGAAGTAGAACCAGCAGAAAATATATTAAAACGCTTTGCTACAGGTGCTATGTCATTTGGCTCTATCTCTCACGAGGCACATACTACATTAGCGATTGCCATGAATCGCATTGGCGGAAAATCAAATTGTGGTGAAGGTGGTGAAGATGAAATTCGATTTGAAGTAAAAGAAAATGGCGACTCTGAGCGCTCTGCAATTAAACAAGTAGCTTCTGGACGTTTCGGTGTCACTTCCTATTATTTGGCAAATGCTGATGAATTACAAATCAAATTAGCACAAGGTGCAAAACCTGGTGAAGGCGGACAATTGCCAGGCCATAAAGTAGATGAATGGATTGGTCGTGTTCGTCATTCCACTCCTGGTGTGGGATTGATATCGCCTCCACCACATCATGATATTTATTCCATTGAAGATTTAGCACAATTAATTTTTGATTTAAAAAATGCCAATCCAAATGCAAGAATAAATACTAAGCTCGTTGCGGAAGCTGGCGTAGGCACTGTAGCTGCTGGTGTTGCAAAAGCAAAATCAGATGTTATCTTAATTTCTGGATATGATGGCGGAACTGGTGCATCTCCAATTTCATCTATCAAACATGCTGGCTTGCCTTGGGAACTTGGATTAGCAGAAGCACACCAAACATTAGTGAAGAATAATTTACGCAGTCGTGTCGTATTACAAACTGACGGTATGTTGCGTACCGGAAAAGATATTGCTGTCGCTACTTTACTTGGCGCGGAAGAATGGGGAATTGCAACAGCTGCATTAGTTGTAGAAGGTTGTATCATGATGCGTAAATGTCATTTAAATACTTGTCCGGTTGGTATTGCTACACAAGATCCTATTTTACGTGCTCGTTTTACTGGCGATCCACAACACGTTATCAACTTCTTTACTTTTATAGTACAAGATTTACGCGAAATCATGGCAAAATTAGGTTTTAGAACAATCAATGAAATGGTTGGACAAACACAATTTTTAAAACGTCGTGACAATATCACACATTGGAAATATAAACACTTAGACTTATCTCCTATTATTCATAAAGAAGAGGCAAATGAAAGTGTAGGTTTATTTAAACAAATGCGACAAGCTCATCCAACTGATGAAGCAATCTTAGATAAAAAATTAGTTGCTGCTGCACAAAGCTCATTAGATAAAAAAGAGCTATCTACAGGTCAGTTTACTATCATCAATACAGACAGAACAGTTGGCGCACTTTTAAGCTATGAAATATCTTGTAAGTATAAAAAAGAAGGCTTACCAGAAGATACTATACAGTTTAAATTCAATGGTAGTGCAGGACAAAGCTTTGGTGCATTTGTAACAGGTGGCGTGAAATTCGAATTAGCAGGAGAAGCAAATGATTATTTTGGCAAAGGTTTATCAGGAGGAAAATTAATCGTATATCCTGCTTCAATTGCATCATTTAAACCAAGTGAAAATATCATCATCGGAAATGTTGCATTTTATGGTGCTACAAGCGGAGAAGCTTATATCAATGGTATGGCTGGTGAGCGTTTCTGCGTTCGTAATTCAGGCGCAAAAGCAGTAGTAGAAGGCGTTGGCGATCATGGCTGTGAATATATGACAGGTGGCTTAGCTATAGTATTAGGCAAAACAGGAAGAAACTTTGCTGCTGGTATGAGTGGTGGCGTTGCTTATGTTTATGATATCGACAAGGATTTCCCTAAAAATGTAAATAAAGAAATGGTAGAATTAGAAGGTTTAGATACAGAAGATATCGACACTTTAAAATTCTACATAGAAAGACATTTAAAATATACCAACAGTGAAATTGCTAAAAATATTTTAGACAATTGGGAAATTACATCAAAATACTTTGTGAAAGTAATGCCTACTGATTATAAAAAAGTATTATTAGAAAGAAAAAATAAAACAAATACAGTAAACGTATAAAAGCTGTAGAATAGCAAATGCTAGTCTATTCTTTGCAAGTACAAAATATTAGCACACGATAATAATCGATAAAAGAAAATGGGAAAACCAACAGGATTTTTAGAATTTACAAGAGAATTACCTAAATACAAGGCACCTGAAGTGCGTATCAAGGACTATAACGAAATCTATTTGCCTTTTGCAGATGAAAAAACGCAAAAGCAAGCAGCACGTTGTATGGATTGTGGCGTTCCTTTTTGTCATAATGGTTGTCCACTCGGAAACATCATTCCAGAGTTTAATGATGCTACCTATAATGGCGATTGGAAATTAGCAGCAGAAATTCTATTATCGACAAATAATTTCCCAGAATTTACAGGCAGAATTTGTCCGGCACCTTGTGAGTCTGCTTGTGTTTTAGGGATCAACCAACCACCAGTAGCCATTGAGCACATCGAAAAATCTATAATTGAAAAAGCATTTGAATTAAATCTTATCCAACCTAAACTTCCTTCTGAGCGTACTGGTAAGAAAGTAGCAGTTGTAGGTAGTGGCCCTGCTGGTATGGCGGCGGCGGCTCAACTAAACAAAGCTGGACACACCGTAACTGTGTATGAACGCGCTGATAAAATAGGTGGTTTATTGCGCTATGGAATTCCTGATTTCAAATTGGAAAAAGAAATCATAGACAGAAGAATCGAAGTAATGGAAAATGAAGGTATTCAATTAGTAACGAATACGAATGTTGGCGTTGATATTACTGTTGAAGAATTAAATAAAAATTTTGATGCTGTCGTATTATCTGGTGGCTCTACAGTTCCTCGCGATTTACCGATTCAAGGTAGAGCATTCAAAGGCGTTTATCCTGCAATGGAATTTTTATCACAACAAAATAAGCGAGTAGCAAATATTACAACAACTGTTGACCATAGAGGCATTGCTTATGAGAATGGTGATATTTTAGCAACAGACAAACACGTAATTGTGATTGGCGGTGGTGACACAGGTTCTGACTGTGTAGGTACATCTAACCGACATGGTGCAAAATCTGTGACACAAATAGAACTTTTGGCCATGCCGCCGAAAGAAAGGCATGAAAGCACACCGTGGCCACTTTGGCCGATGATGCTACGCACCTCCAGCTCACATGAAGAAGGTTGCGAGCGTCAATGGTCAATTTTGACAAAAGAATTTATTGGAAATGAAGCAGGTGAACTAATCGGTTTAAAAATTGTTGAAATAGAATGGAAAACCATTGATGGCAGACCTCAGTTTGTAGAAATTGAAGGAACAGAGCGTGTATTACCTTGTGATTTAGCACTATTAGCAATGGGATTTGTACATCCACAACACGAAGGATTATTGACAAATTTAGCAGTTGCGTTGGACGAAAGAGGAAATGTAAATGCCAACAATTATAAAACTAACGTGGATAAAATATTTACAGCTGGCGATATGAGAAGAGGCCAAAGTTTAGTAGTTTGGGCAATCTCTGAAGGCAGAGACTGCGCACGTGAGGTGGATTTGTTTTTGATGGGCGAAAGCCAATTAGAAGCAAAAGACAAAGGCGTATTATTTGTAGGAGAATAAAAAATAAGCAATGAAAAGGTTACAATCTTAGATTTCACTTTAATTGTATATGCTGCTATTTTTGCGCTTGCTGTTTTGCATATAGTAGCAATGGCCCAACCATAAGGTTGGGTCTCTTTTTTGTGTAAAATTCGATACGAATAATTATTATGTTTTGATTTATGAATCTACATTCACATCATAAAGATTGATATAAATCAACAAATAAAAAAAATAAAAAAACTTCATTTTTACTATTGACAATTACAATAAGGTTTATTAATATTGTATTAACATAATTACCCTTTATGAAAACCCTATTAAGCATCGCAGTAATGCTGTTATGTATTAGCAGTAACTCTTTTAGTCAAAACGACATCAGTATTTCTGATTTTCTTCAGCTTCGTGCTAATAATAATTACACAGTTGAATCACGATTGTCCGCATTAAACATTCAGCCTTATGATGAAGAAATCATAGGTAGCGGCAGAACACAGTACACCTTCCAAGCTGAAAATAAAAGCACACCTTTACAATGGGTCGATTTTATCTATGAGCAAGATGCAGCATGGAATAATAGAATCTCATTTCAAACACAAAATTTAGCGCAAGTAAAAAAATACTTGACAGAAATGAAATCACTTGGCTTCTATTTTATTGCTAAAAAAATTGTTGATAGACAAGCATACGAAGTATATTCAGATGGAAGCAACACAATCGAATTAATCACATCACAAAGCAGAAAAGTATATGACAATAACTTGTATGTAAATTTCGCTTTCTACAGTGCTGGTGAATATGAATATGCATTTGCAAGCGAAAATGAAAAATACAATGTTGCGCAATTCAATAAAGAAGAATTATTCGCAGACTTAGTAGGCTTACCAATAAAATAATTTTTAATCCATTAGTTTTTCATATTGTTAGCTTTAGGAGTTGAAATTTCAACTCCTATTTTTTTTATGGTGCTGGATTGGGAAATGCTAAATGTATTTCCTCTATTGCCTGTATCACATCATTAGACAACTGAACATGAATAGCATCTATATTTTCTTTCAGCTGTTGCATTGAGGTAGCACCAATAATATTGGACGTAAGAAATGGTTTTGAATTAATGTATGCTAATGCCATTTGCGCTAATGACAAGTGATGTTCATTTGCTAAAGCTGCATACTGCTCCACTGCTTTCATTGTATTTGGATGAGCATAGCGCTTAAAGTAATTTGCCCAGCGAGTAAAACGAGCACCATCTGGTCTATTTCCATGTAAATATTTTTCAGTAAGCAAACCACCACCTAAAGGCGAATAAGCCAATAAGCCTACATGCTCACGAATGCCCATTTCTGCTAATCCAATCTCATACACACGATTCACCAGATTATATGGATTTTGAATCGTAGAAATTTTTGGTAAATTATATTTTTCTGCGCATTGTATATATTGCATCATGCCCCAAGGTGTCTCATTTGAAATGCCTATATATCTTATTTTTCCTTGTTGAATAAAATCTTGCAGCACGCTTAAAGTCTCCGCAAAATTTGTCACAGCATCATCAGAAGTATGTGCGTAGCCTAATGGTCCAAAATAGTTAGTTTGTCTTTCTGGCCAATGCAATTGATATAAATCGATATAATCTGTTTGTAAACGTTGCAGTGATTGATGTAGCGAATTACTTATGTTTTTTCTGTCAAATTTTATTCCTGTACCAATATGTTTTAATGCAGCTGAAGGTCCAGCAACCTTTGATGCCAAAATAATATCCTTGCGAATATTGCTGGATTTAAGCCATGTACCTATAATGCGTTCTGTAGAACCTTGTGTTTCTGATTTGGAAGGAACGGAATACATTTCAGCCGTATCGATAAAATTTATGCCTCTGTCATGAACTGCATAATTGAGCTGCTCATGTGCTTCTGCTTCAGTATTTTGCTCGCCCCAAGTCATCGTACCTAATGCAATTTTTGATACTTTTATTGAGGTGCTAGGTAATGTTGTATAAATCATAAATATGGAATAAGATGAATAATAGTATTAATGAAAATTAGGGCGAAATAGTTTACTGTTTACATTTAATTATCATAAAAAAAAACCTGCCAATTTGTGACAGGTTCTTCTTTGTATTTGGAAAAATACAAGCACTATTCTTCACTTTTTAGGCTTGCTGCGACATATTCTCTGTTTAAGCGTGCAATATTTTCGATAGAAATTTCTTTTGGACATTCTGCTTCGCACGCACCTGTGTTTGTGCAGCTACCAAATCCTTCTTTATCCATTTGTGCTACCATATCTAACA
>JADKZZ010000129.1 GCA_020848475.1 Chitinophagales bacterium
AAAAATTTTAATGTATTAATATTATAAAAATTAAACAGAGAAGTTATTTGTTTTATATATTTAAACTTATAAAACTAATGATTTTTAATATAAAATAAATGACAAAAAATAATGAAGTCAATGACAAAAGTCTGCCAAGAATAAGCGCATTTGAAATGTCCGTATAAACATCAATATTAAAGAAAGCCAACAATACTTTCATCAAATAAGGATACAGTGGTGGATAGAATGAAATATAAAATGGAAAATTATCTGGATTGAGATATAAGGCATTATGTTTATCTATAAATTGTTGTTGGTAGATAAAGGAAAATTCCATTCCACCTAATTCAATACTTTTGGAAAACAGATAAATAATACGAACAAATAAGATGTAGCCTATGAATAAAAGGCATATCATTTCTATCTTGTTTTTCGGAATTATTTTTTTTATTTTCTCTATCATTTGTTACTGAAAAATTTGTACAATACGAAATTAGACGTGTGATAATCTATTTTATATTTTGGATAATAAGTTTGTATATGTGGTTTTGATTTGCTGTCATTAGGCATTAGAATATAAGGAATTGTGCCATCTAAGAAACTATTGTCAAATGCATTTGTATTAATTTTTGACAAGGATGATTGTATTTTTATTTTATCAAAATCGACATATAACTCAATGAATCTATCAATATGCATGTCATGACCGGTCACCATGTTTGCATCAGCAAAAAGCAACATGTATTTGGAGTTAGGTAGAAATATTGCTTGCTTTCCTATTCTTGTTTTAATTGTATTAGCTTCTTTGGTGACGACATTATACGTGACCTTTAGCATTTTCTCTTTCTTTATATTTATTAAGTAAGTATGAAATATGATACTAGTCAAAAACAAGAAAAATATATAGCAACAAGTGAGATAATGATAGCGTATTCTTTGGCTAAACTCTTAACCTTTATTTTGTATATAAATAGCCATATTCATCACAAACAGAACATTAAGTTCATATAGATAATTTAAGCTTGCTGCTGCTCTCAAGAGTGCAAAATGAGCGTAGATATATGTCAAACAAGTACTGATAACAATAAATCCATTAATATTTCGATATTCTTTCTGTTTGTAAAGCTGGATAATATTGTACAGCAGTATGAGCAATAATGGAAGTGTTCTAATGATACTCAGTAAAATAAAATATATGGTATAAGATTGACTCGTTTTTTTTACGGCCTGCAAATTGAATAAAATTAAATTACTGATGATAGCATAATCATACATTAAATATAAAATGCCGAAAATAAGTAAGCATGATATTCCAATGGCAAAAGAAATTAAGATTACTTTTTTAATTGGTGATGTTGTTATAAATAAAGAAAGCAATGCAATGCAAATATATATTGCAGCATCTTGTTTAGTATATATAGCAGCTACAGCACAAATTGAAGCAATAATTACATTTGTAATTGACTTTTTATAATAAAAATATCCAATTGAATAATACAAAAATAGAGTATAAAACAACAGCTTTAGTGCGTCTGGTCTAATGCTAAATAAGTGTCCTGTTAAAAGCATAGCAAAGACAAGAAATAAAATAAACATTGTCTTTTTGGAAGCTATAAAATATGATAATAATTTATAGAGATAAATAAACTGTATGCCAATAAATACTGATGTTATAAGCCGTCCAAAGACATACATTTTATGAATATCAATTGTAGGATCAATATTGACAAGCTGCATTGCTATGCTCAATAGATAAGGATAGATAGGCGTGTATAAGCAGTTTTCAAACGGAAATATTTCAGGATTTTGATATATCGGATAATGCATCATTATTCGTTGCACAAAATGTAAAAAATATTGTTCCAAACCTTCATTGTCAAATGAATAACTAAATATATTTATTACACGTGCAATAATCATGAAGGCTGACAAAATGATAAGCACGACATAAATACGTTTTATTTTCTTTAGTTCACTTGTCATTTTGTTTTTCTTGGAATGAATATATCGTCATGTGATCTATTGAAATGCTAGGCTTATAATGACTGTAATATTTTGTAATGTGTTGTTCAGATTCTAGATTATTCTCCATTAAAATATACTTTACTTTGCCATTAGTAAATTGCTTGTCATATTCATCAACTATTGTGTTTTTAATAAATTTTGGCTTTATTCTGATATTTAGGGCCAACTCGCAATATCTGTCATAATGCCAATCTGAACCATATATTATTGTTGCAGCAGGATAAAAAATGTAATATTTCATATTCGGAATAAATACAACATTATTGCCTATAATTTTTTTTACTTTTTCTGATACTTTCATGTTGTTTTCATACTCATCTCTAAGCCTTAATTCATTCTTTGAAAGAAAATAACATTTATAGAGCTGTGCTTGATTAACGATAAATACTGAGATGAAAAATAGTATTGCTAATAGTTGTAAAATTTTTCTTTTTGTAGATTGTAATTTGAAATGCTGTTCCTTTAAAAACACAACTGTATTTAATACAATAAAAATGCTTGTTTCGTAGGTGTAATTGATATTTGAACCAATACGAAACATGCTGCATGTACTTAATACAATAAATAATATTGCAATGTATGCTAACTGTTTATTTAGCTTGGTGTTGTTCGTATAGTTTTTGTAAATGAAGTATAGTAATGGAAATATTCTCGCATAATAACTGCATATCAAAATAAGATTTATACGGAGGTCACTGTCATACTGTACATTGTATAAAAACAACTGTTTAAACAAATTAATAGAAGAAAATGCATAATACACCAACACAAGGATAAGCAGTATTATACATACACTCATTGCCGATATATAATAAGTGCTTTTTCGTTCTGTGATGTAAAAAATGCAGTAAATAATTATGCCATATAAAAGCACATCTTGTTTGCTTATTGTTGCAAGCAATAACATGACAACACTTATAATGGCATACTTTATTTTATTGCTAGTTTGATAATTAATTATATTAATTACAAAACCTAGAAAAAATGTGATTTTCAAACTGTCTGGCCTGCATGAGAAAAAATGTTCTGGTATTAACAATAATAAAAAAGCTAGAATAATTAAATTGTATCGGAATGAAGGCGCTACTTTCTTAATAATTTTTAATAGCAAATAAGCATCTATAAGTAATAAAATAAATGAAAAAGCTCTTCCTAAGATGTATAGGTGATGCACATCATGTATGACGTCTATTGAAAATATTTTACACAAGGCAGCCATTATATAATAATACAAAGGAGCATGCACCACGAGTAAATAAGGGAATGCAGTCACATCGCTATATAAATTTCCATGTATAACTATTTTTTGCACGAAATGCACCAATGCAAATTCTACGCCTTCAAAGTCAATGTCATACGAAAAAATGTATAAGAACCGAACGAACACAATGAATATAATGAAACACAATGCACAGAATTCTATAAAATTCAATCGTTCAAATGAAAATTTAGATTTGTTTTGCTTAATGTTCAATGTGTATTATGGTTTTATTGTGCTAATAAATGTGAATATACTAAAAATAAAAAATCACAAGCCATTTTCAATTCTAATTTGAAAATTTCTGTACATTTACACGACATTTGTATATTTATTTATTTCAAAAATTTATTTTATGAAATTAATTCTCAAAGTACTTATCAAAATTGCAGCAGTAATCGGTCTTTCCTATTTATTGTCAAAGTTCGGACTCCAAGTAACAGTAAATGAACCGCTTGATGCCGTAAAAGTAGCCATCGTACTTTCCTTATTAAATACATTCCTCAAACCTATAATTAGTTTTTTTTCATTGCCAATTTCCTGTCTAACTTTAGGATTATTTACTTTAGTGATTAGCGCAGCTATGGTAAAATTAGCTGACTCATTACTGGCTGGTTTTAGCATCGGTGGCGTTGCCAATGGTTGGCTAACGGCTTTGATTTTCAGCTTAGGTTTTACTTTTATCTGTTCAACAGTCGAAAAATTTATCGTTGACGATAAGTAACCTGCTATTTTTGCAGTTTTCTTTTACTTTTTCTGACAAACTTTCATTTTTTTAATAAAAAATATTACTATTTGTCACTTGCATGCTTTTTGATATAAATTACTGCGTTAAGCATTAACAACTTAAACTACAGTATTTAAAAAAAATATCAAAATGAATCCAAATAATTTCACCATCAAATCACAAGAAGCAATTGCATTAGCACAGCAATTAGCATTCGATGCAAAACATGCATCACTCGATACATCACATCTGTTAAAAGCAATATTGCAAACAGACCAAGATGTTACACCTTACCTATTTAAAAAACTACATGTCGATTCAAAAAAGCTTTCGCAAGACATTGACATTTTATTACAAAAACAAGCAACAGTATCAGGCGATACAATGCAATATCCATCAACAGCGTTGCAACAAACTTTATTAAAGGTAAATGCTTATCTCAAAGAATTTAACGATGAGTATGTATCAATCGAACATTTGTTATTAGCATTGTTATCGGCAAAAGATACCACAGCAGATATTCTTAAGAAAAATAATATTACAGAAGCTGCTTTAAAAGCTGCTATTAAAGAACTACGTAAAGGGCAAACCGTGAATAATCCAAGTGCAGATACAACGTATAATTCCTTAGAAAAATATGCTAAGAATTTAAATCAATTAGCACAATCCAATAAATTGGATCCTGTAATTGGTCGCGATGACGAAATTCGTCGCGTGCTACATATTTTATCGCGCAGAACAAAAAACAATCCGATTTTAGTAGGTGAGCCTGGCGTTGGTAAAACGGCGATTGCGGAAGGTATTGCTTTCAGAATTATATCAGGAGATATTCCAGAAAATCTAAAATCTAAAACTGTTTACTCGCTCGATATGGGTGCACTCATTGCAGGTGCAAAATATAAAGGAGAGTTTGAAGAACGTTTGAAAGCAGTCATCAAAGAAGTAATTTCTTCTGATGGTCAAATTATTTTATTTATCGACGAAATACACACACTCGTTGGCGCTGGCGGCGGCGGCGATGGTGCGATGGATGCTGCTAATATTTTAAAACCAGCATTGGCACGTGGTGAGTTGCGAGCCATTGGTGCAACGACGCTTTCTGAATATCAAAAGTATTTTGAAAAAGACAAAGCACTTGAACGCCGTTTCCAGAAAGTAATGGTGCAGGAGCCAAGCGTTGAAGATACAGTGTCTATCTTGCGCGGATTGAAAGAACGATACGAAAATCATCATAAAGTAACAATCAAAGACGAAGCTATTATTGCAGCCGCAGAATTGTCTAATCGATATATCACCAACCGTTTTTTGCCTGATAAAGCGATAGATTTAATTGATGAAGCTGCTGCAAAATTGCGCTTGGAAATGGATTCCGTGCCCGAAGAATTAGATGAGTTAGATAGAAAAATTCGTCAACTTGAAATTGAACGAGAAGCTATTAAACGCGAAAATGATGAAGTAAAAGTTCAAGACTTGTCAAAACAAATTGCAGAGTTAAGTGAAAAACGAAATGCATTTAAAGCGAAATGGGAAAGTGAAAAAACGGTAGTCGATAGAATTCAAAATGAAAAAATAAACATTGAAAATCTGAAACTAGAAGCAGAACAAGCCGAACGAAACGGCGATTACGGAAAAGTAGCTGAGATTCGTTATGGTAAAATAAAAGAAGCCGAATCCAACTTACAGAAACTGGAATACGAATTACAGGAAAATAAAGAAGGCAATCGCTTGATGAAAGAAGAAGTGACAAGCGAAAATATTGCTGAAATTGTGTCGCGATGGACAGGCATTCCGCTTAATAAAATGTTGCAAACAGAAAAAGATAAACTCCTTAATCTGGAAGAACATTTGCACCAACGTGTCGTCGGCCAAGAGGAAGCTATCATCGCTGTTTCAGATGCCATTCGCAGAAGTCGTGCTGGCCTGCAAGATCCGAAACGACCATTAGGTTCTTTCTTGTTTATTGGTACTACAGGTGTCGGCAAAACAGAACTGGCAAAAGCATTAGCAGAGTTTTTATTTGACGATGAAAAGTCTATCGTGCGTATCGATATGAGTGAGTATATGGAAAAACATGCCGTGTCGCGCTTGATTGGTTCGCCTCCAGGATATGTTGGTTACGACGAAGGTGGTCAACTCACTGAAGCGGTTCGCAATCATCCATATAGCGTGGTCTTGTTAGATGAAATTGAAAAAGCACATCCTGATGTTTTTAATGTTTTATTGCAAGTCTTGGAAGATGGCAGATTGACTGATAATAAAGGGAGAGTAGTTGATTTTAAAAATACGATTATCATCATGACTTCCAATATTGGTGCGCATTTGATTCAGCAAAATTTTGAAAATGTAATAACGGATAATGATATTTTTACAGCAACAGAAACCTCAAAAGTGCAAATCTTAGAGTCAATAAAACGTGTGTTGCGTCCAGAGTTCTATAACCGAATTGATGAAGTGATTATGTTTAAACCACTTTTGCAAAATGATATTAAAGCAATTGTGAAAATTCAACTTCATAGCTTGCAAAAACAATTACAGACAATGGATATTACACTCGATTTTACAGATGAATTGGTTGCACATTTTACAGCAGAAGGTTTTGAACCGCAATACGGTGCGCGTCCGTTAAAACGTTTGATAAATAAAGAATTGATCAATCAACTGTCTAAAATGATTATTGCTGATAAAATTTCTAAAGATAAACCAGTCATTGCAGATGCATTTAATGGCGAAATAGTTTTTAGAAATGAATAATCTCCATAACATTCAATAATTACATCACATCATAAGCAGTACAGGTTGTACTGCTTTTTTTTATTTCAAAAATAAAAATGCGAGAATCGAAATCAGCGGACATAAGCCTTGCACTAAGGCACCGATAATTAATTTTGGTTTTGAAAGAAATAGCACGATGGCAGCAGACAACATCGATGCACAGCAAAAAAGAAGTAGTGTTTTGCCAATAATGATATTTTCACTATGTATAAAATACATACCAACAAATACACCAATAGCCAAAAATAAATTATAAAAACCTTGATTGAAAAATGATATTTTGAATAATTCCGCTTCTTGTATATTTTTTACACCAAAGACGCGATGTACTTTTGGCTGCATCCAGAATATGCTTTCCACCAAAAAAAATAATACATGAATCAACGCAGCAATTGCAGCAAATAGAATAGAGAATGTCGGCATGAGAGTAAAATTTTTTATGATTTAATATTATAATTTTTTTCTTTCATCGATTTAGCCTAAGTTTATTTCTGTTTTATACTCTGTCCTTGGTTCTTCAACTAAAAATAATTCATATTCTTTTTTGTTGTTGAAACCTCCAGTTTTTTGTCTGTATGTTGCTGCAATTTTTGGATTTTGTATTTCCAATTTTCTGTTTTTGCTAATTCTCAAAAATTCTTCTTCTTGTTCAATTCCTAAAAATCGTCTGTTAGCCAAATTAGCTGCAATTCCTGTTGTCGAACTACCTGCAAATGGATCTAAAATCCAAGCATTAGGTTTTGTAGATGCCAAGATCAGTCTTGTTAAAACAGACAATGGTTTTTGAGTCGGATGTTTGCCACACGACTTTTCCCAAGGTGCAATCGCTGCTAGCTTCCAAACATCTTTCATTTGTTTGTCGCCATTGAGTTGTTTCATCAATTCGTAATTGAAATAATGTGGAACTCTTTCGCTTTTTCTTGCCCAAATAATTTGTTCAGTTGAGTATGTAAAGTATCGACATGAAAAATTTGGTGGCGGATTGGTCTTTTCCCAAGTTACGATGTTAAGAATTTTAAAACCTAATTCGGTTAAGATTTGTCCAACTGAAAAAATATTGTGCATGGTGCCACTTATCCA
>JADKZZ010000130.1 GCA_020848475.1 Chitinophagales bacterium
TGAGTGATATAAAAATACTTTGGGCAGATGATGAAATAGATTTATTAAAACCACAAATTCTATTTCTTGAACAGAAAGGCTATTCCGTCGAGCCAGTCAGCAATGGCCATGACGCTTTAGATAAATGCAAGTCAGAACATTTTGATTTAATATTTTTAGATGAACATATGCCTGGTATTTCTGGATTGGAAACCTTGTCGCGCATAAAAACCATAAACAAAGATATACCAGTTGTGATGATAACCAAAAATGAAGAAGAAAACATTATGGAAGAAGCGATTGGTTCACAAATTGCAGATTATCTTATAAAACCTGTAAAGCCAAATCAAATTTTATTAGCCGTTAAAAAATTAACAGAAAATAAAAAATTAGTTTCCGAAAAAACAGCGACCTCCTATCGTCAAGAGTTTCAGAATATCATGATGGAGTTGAATAATGTAAACACACATCAAGAATGGGCGGAATTATATCGAAAGTTGATTTATTGGGAATTGGAATTGGAAAAAGCCGACAATCCAGACATGAAAAATATCTTGGACATGCAGAAAGCAGAAGCCAATAAAGAGTTTTTCAAATTTATTTCAAAAAATTATTTGAAGTGGCTGAAAGAACCCAATAGCGACAATACGCCAACTTTATCATACACATTATTTAAGAATAAAGTATTTCCAGCAATTCACGATGATACGCCTATTTTCTTTCTTTTAGTTGACAATCTCAGATACGACCACTACAAAGTAATTGAAACATTGTTGAAAGAGGATTTTAGAAAAGTAAGTGAAGATTATTTTTATAGTATTTTACCAACGACAACGCAATACTCTAGAAATTCAATTTTCTCTGGATTAATGCCATTAGAAATAGATAAAAAATATCCTGAAAAATGGTTTTATGATGATGAGAATGCTGGCAAAAATTTACATGAAGAATTTTTCTTAAATGAACAATTTAAACGACATAACAAACAGTTAAAAACAAGTTATACTAAAATCACCAACCATAAAAGTGGCAAAGATTTGGAGGACACGATACTGAATTTAATGAATAATCATTTCAATACTATTGTCTATAATTTTGTAGATATGTTATCACATGCACGTACTGAAATGGAAGTATTAAAAGAGCTGGCAAGCGACGAAGCTGCCTATCGTTCTCTGACATTATCGTGGTTCGACCATTCGCCATTGTTAAACGCTTTACAAAAATTAAAAGACAAAAAGGTGAGAATCATTATCACCTCTGACCATGGCACCATGCGTGTACAAAATCCTTCAAAAATAATTGGTGATAAAGCCACGACAACAAACTTACGATACAAAACTGGCAAGAATTTGAACTTTAATGAAAAAGAAGTATTTTTTGTCAAAAATCCGGAAGACGCTTTGCTTCCGAAATCTAATTTGAGTTCTTCGTACGTATTTGCGAAAGAAGATTATTACTTTTGTTATCCAAACAACTACAATCATTTTGTCAATTATTATAGAAATACATTCCAACACGGCGGTGTTTCTATAGAGGAAGTAATAGTACCAATTGCCATATTTGAAAGTAAATAAATTTCAATTTCCATGACAACGCCAATGCGTTTTGAAGTAAATACAATTGACGATTTAGATGCTGTAAGTATGCAAATTGCAGAGCTCACTGCAAGCTATTCTATATTTTGTTTTTATGGTAAAGTAGGTGCAGGAAAAACGACATTAATAAAAAAAATTTGTTCGCAACTCGATGTCATAGACACGATATCTTCACCGACTTATCCAATCATTAATGAGTATGCTACACGCAACAACACCATTGTCAATCATATAGATTTATATAGGCTTTCCACCATTGATGAAGTACTACAAATAGGCATTGAAGAATACCTAGATAATGGCAATTTATGTTTTATAGAATGGCCTGATAATTTTGAGAGTTTATTACCAACAAACCATATTAAGATTTTTATTCGTAAATTAGATACCAATAACAGAAGTATTGAAATTTATAATTCTGCTGATGCAAACAAATCTTTCTGAAGCAATAATACATGGAATCTTTAATAGGAAAAATTAAAACGGAATATTCTTTATACACCAAAGAAGTGTTGGCAGAAATCGGCAATAACAAAAAGTCATTATTTCTTGGCATTCCAAAAGAAACTGAATATCAAGAAAAGCGAGTACCACTAACACCAAACTCTGTTGCAGCATTAGTAAATTATGGTTTTCGTATTAGCATTGAAAAAGAGGCTGGATTAAATTCAAACTTTAGCGACGAAGAATATTTAAATGCAGGTGCTGATATTGTATTTACAAAAGCTGATGTTTTTAAGGCTGATGTAATATTAAAAGCTGGACCAATAAACCAACAAGAAATCAATTTATTAAATCCACATCAATCTATATTCTCTCCTATTTTACTGCCTAATCAGACAAAAAACATGGTAAAATGCATGATGGAAAAACGCATTACTGCTATTGCCTTTGAGTATGTAAAAGGCGATTACGGCACGTATCCATTTATGCGAAGCATGAGCGAGATTGCCGGAAATTATGCCATTACCACTGCTGCGCGCTATTTAAGTAATGAATATGGAAAAGGTATTTTATTAGGTGGCATTGCTGGACAACCACCTGCGAAAGTAATGATTTTAGGCGCTGGCACAGTAGGTGAAGCAGCAGCAAGATCTGCATTAGCATTAGGCGCAACCGTTCAAGTATTTGACGATAATATTTATCGTTTATCCAGATTGCAACACGATTTAGGAAAGAAAATTTACACTTCTGTTTTAGACCCATTAAATATTGCAAAAAATATATCAAGAGCACATGTTGTCATTGGTGCATTAAAACCTAAAAACGGAAAAACGCCAAAAATTGTTACGGAAGATATGGTGCGCGCCATGAAGAAAGACTCCGTAATCATTGATGTTTCCATCGACCAAGGCGGTTGTTTTGAAACATCTGTTGTTACTAATCACGATGAGCCAATTTATACCAAACACGGCGTTATTCATTATTGCGTGCCAAATATTGCTTCTAATGTTTCGAGAACAGCAAGCTATGCTTTAAGCAACATCATCGCTCCTATTTTAAAGCATGCTGCAGATGTAGGCAGTTTTGAAAACTTATTAAAATATGATGAAGGCTTACGCAAAGGCGCATACCTCTATAAAGGCGCATTAACGAAGCAATTTATTGCACAAAAATTTGATTTAAAATTCACTGATTTAGAATTACTACTCAGCGCTGATTTTTAATTTTTAGCCGAATAATCTTTTCTTAAAATCTTCTTTTGTTGGCACTTGTAAAAATAAGGAAGTAAATAATATAGCCAATAAAATCAATGGCACAACAGCATTGTGATATGTTTGTGGATTGAGCCACCAAGCGATAAGCAACATAATCAACAGTATTCTATAAAATTTTATGTATGACATTACTAGTCGTGGTAATTTTTCTCTGAATACAAACAGCATCAACGGAATATTTAAAGGCATTGCCCAAAGTATATTCAAATTCCATTTTGTAGATAAATGCTCTGTAAAAAACCACATAAAAATAAAAAGCCAACCTAAGCATCCTAATATAGAAAAATATAAAACTGGAATGATTTTATATCTACTAAAAAATGAAAATTTCATTTGCAACAGCAATACTATAATAAACACAATCCAGAATATCAAACTTGGTGTTATATAGTTTTTTTCTGTGTATTCAGGAATGACATCTAAAATCAATTCATTGCTAATCACTAAAGGTTTTCCATCAACTATAGCGCTATCGCATAA
>JADKZZ010000131.1 GCA_020848475.1 Chitinophagales bacterium
AGTTCGACCATATCAGAAAACAATTTAACATCGATATTGTATTGGTGAATGAAAATATTTTGAAAAATCCATATCTGAAAAAAGACAGTACCTGGCAACAATTTTTGTTACACTACGAAAACTTTGGTTTTGAAAAAAAACAAGTGTATAATGAATGTGCCATTTATATTTTACAAAAAAAATAAAATCTCTTTTTGTGTTTTACATCAAACAACATATACTTCAATTATTGACTACAACACAAGAAAAACCTATTGAAAAAAATAGATATCAAATAGCCTTTTCTATTTTTATTTTATTGGCTGCTGGCATCAAATTGTACTATCACATGCAGCAATACATGGATATTCAATTCGCCGACGAAGCGGCATACATTCAATTTGGATTAGCATTATTTGAAAAGATGAATAGAAATTGGGGACCGCTTTACGCCGTTTGGTATAAGTGTTTGTCTTATTTTACTACATCGCCGATACTATTGTATTATATCAATTTTGCAATCACATCGATAGCGATGAGCCTATTGATGTTTATATTTTTAATACGTCTCCACTTAACACCAATTGTTGCCTTGTTCATTTCATTCTGCATATTAGTCAGTGATTTGAACGTATCTGTATGGCCGCGTGTGTCTCATTTTTGTTTAATGATATGTTTGATTAGCTTAATTATTTCCAGCTACATAAAGCCTGTTTACTATAAATGTATTGCATTCACAATAGCTTGTTTATTATGTGCCTACGCACGTCCAGAATTTTATCTTTCGTTTTTGATAATGTTCTTGGTGAGCCTAGTTGCTTTATATGTCAACAAGCAATCACTTAGCAAAAATGATTTTTATATTCTTTCGTTTCTGCTTTTAATCATTGGACTTTTACATCTTATATTCCGATTTCCTTCCAATGATTTTTTTGGTTATAATCGTGGCGTTGCCGCATTCTATCAGCATTATGCATGGAATTATAAAATGCGCACTGGCGCTACATTCGATGCTTGGTTAAATTGGGAAGACTTAGCAAAAAAACAATTTGGCGATTGCAATTCAATTTTATGTGTTATCAAAACTCAACCTGGTATTTTTATCAGCAATACGCTATTTAATGTAAGAACTTATTTGTTACAATTACTAAAAGTATGCTCATTTATTTTTCCAATTGGCTTATTTTATGGCAAGAAAAAGCAATTGGCTTTGACTATTATCGTATTGTTTACTATTGTTGTTTTAATTTTTAGAAAAAAATCAAGAGTCATATTTATCGAAAAAATAAAAGCCTATCAATTCTATTTGCTTTTATTATTTTGCTTTATCACACCTACGCTCATGTCTTGTTTGGCTGTGTTTCCACGCGATCATTACCTCTATTTGCAAATGCCATTTTACACTATTATTTTAGTCTGTATTGCTGCATATCCATTTAATAAAATAAAAGCAAACAAGCTATCCTTTACTATTTTTGGAGTATTGTTATTCCTTGCAACGCCGAGTATTCAATCATTTTCGTTTATGCAATTTAATGGCGACAAGCAAACCTTATGCAATAAAAAACTAGTTAATTATTTAGAAAATAAATACAGCAGCAAACCGCATACTATCTTCACCAATTTACCATTTGTACATGGTATGTTACCGAATAATTTTAAGGAAATAAACACCATTTTTGACAAGAAAAAACACATGCCGTTTACACATTATGTTGACTCCGCGAAAATAGATATGGTGATTGTCTTGCCTTCATTATTAAGAGATCCGCATATTTCATCAGATAGCACTTGGAAAAACTTCATTACTAACTATGAACAAGCAGGTTTTAAGAAAGAAATTTTTAGCGATTGCGATATGTATTTGTTGGTTAAACAAGCTGCAAAAAGTCAGCAATAGTTTTTTCTTTTTGGTATGACAAATTGATGGCAGAAGAAACAGCAATGCCGTAAACACCTGTATTCATTAGTATTTTCACGTCTGCTAATTGAATACCACCGATTGCGACAATTGGAATTTGGAAATTATTATTTTTAAATATTTCTGTATAAGCTTCAACACCCAATACTGGCGATAAATTTTTCTTTGTATTGGTAAATTTATATGGTCCTAAGCCAATATAGTTAGCACCATCATTTTGATGTTGTACAATGTCATTTACTGTGTTTGCCGTTGCTCCAATAATCTTATTACTTCCTAAGATTTTTCTTGCCTTTAAAGGTGCTAAATCATTCTTTCCTAAATGTACACCATCAGCATTTATCTCTTTACAAATTTCTACATTATCATTGATGATTAAAGTGCTTTTATACTTATCCGTAATATTTTTTACCTCTTTTGCGATAAATAAATATTCATCAAGAGATTTATTTTTTACACGCAATTGTAGCCACTTTATGCCGTTTTTACAAGCGATTTCAGCCAATTCTTGGTGAGAAATATTCGGCAAATCTTGCGTTAAATAATGAAATCTTGAAATATGCATTTACTTATGATAGCCTAAATTTGAATTATTGCTGATTAAAAATTGATACGTATATTCTTTTGACAACTCACACGATTTATGCGCTGTATTTCCCAATGCTAAATAGGCAGTTAAGGCAGATGAAAGTACGCAGCCTGTTCCGTGTTTGCTTAATGCTGTAATTTCTTTTGGATGCAAAATATCCAGCTTCTTATTTATCCAAACCATATCTGTTGCTGGTGTTTCGATGTTGTGTCCGCCTTTGAGATAGACATTACAAAATATAGCTAATTTTTCAGCACCGACAATGGCATCTTTTTCACTCGACAATAAACTTATTTCGTTCCAATTTGGTGTTATCCAATCGATAGCAGAGAAAATATGTTTGCTTATTTTTTTAGGTAATTTTTTATGAAAATCAAATCCTGCACTTGCTCGTAAAATAGGATCCCAAATAATTTTTATTTTTGGATTGTAGGACAATAATAACTGAATGACATCACCTAGTACTATTAGATTTTCAATCAATCCAATTTTCACATAATCGATTGTATAGGCATCTAAAATAGGATACAATTGTTGTTTAATTTTCTTTTTAGACAACCAATGTACGCCTTCAAATTTTGTGTCATTCTGATAGGTAATACAAGTACTTACTGCCAAGCCATAAACACCAATATGCTCGAATGTTTTCACATCGGCCAATACGCCTGCGCCTGCACAAGCATCATAGCCAGCAATCGACAATACGTATGGTCTTTTTTTTATCGCACTCATTATTATTCGTATTGTTTTTTTATTGTACTAAATTTTTCTATTGCATTATCGGTATTTGACCAAATGGCACCTAACAAACCAACACCATCAAAGTTAAGATTTTTTACGATTTCTATCTTGTCCAAATCAATGCCACCAACTGCAAATATTTTATGATTTATGATTTCAGATTTCAGATTTTGAAGTACATTTTTTAATTCAGCAAAATTCCAATCATAACTATGATTTTCTTTGGAAATGCTATTAAATAAAGGCGATACAATTACATGATTAAATTTTGTTTTGTATTTCTCTATTTCTTCGAGCTTATGCGCCGAGACAGAACTTATTTTATGGTTTGTGTGCAACCATTCCAGGATTTTATCGTTGTATTTCTCGTTTTTTTGGACAATATCTCTAGTAAAGTGATAGCCACCTAAATTAAACTCTTTAGTAATAATCATAGATGTAGAGATGCAACGTTGCCAATACTTTTCTGGAATTTGCTCTACAAAATCAACCAAAGAAAAATCATCTAGTTCTGGTTTTCTGATGTATAAATAATCTATACCACAATCAAATAATTGAGAAATAATTTCTATTTCATTTTCAATAGCTGTTGGTGATGTGTAGATGATTACTTGCATGCAATCCTGTTATTTTAATAACGAAGAATGAATAATGCCATACACACAAAACACGTCATTCTTTACCTTAAATATGATTACCTAATTTTCTATTGAGACACAACTATATTTTTTCAAAGCAAAATCAAGATGCCTACACAATGCATAAGAAATTGGTTGAGCATACTTATGAATTTTTCTATTAAACCTTTCTTTCCAACGCTCACCGGCACCTTTGGTATTTAATTGTTCAACAAAATCCGTGATTCCTTCAATTGTTTTTTCAGCACTTTTACTATACTTTACCTTTAACACTTTTTACTTGATTTTTCTTTTGCAGGTTTTTAGAAATTCTTTTCATTACAGTTGTTGCTTCTGTAAATGTTTCATTTTCCATATCTTCCATTAGCAAATCTAATTCTTCAATTGTTGCAGGTCTTCCAATACCAAATGCCAAATCATGCGGTGTGAGTTTGCGCACTTCTTGTTTGTTATTATTTGTTTTGGATTTCACAATTCTAAATTAGGCATTTTTTGAGAAATATTATACAAAAAAATCTATTTATATTATTGAAATTATAAATCTGTTCTATCAATAGTTACATCATTTTTAAAAAATCCTTTAACATCTGTTGCAATATAGAAGGTTAATTTTTTTCTAATTATTTCATTACCTTATTGCTACATTATTTCATTATTTCATTATTACATTACAAATACACTTCACTTCCTTTTTCTATAAATTCTTCAGATTTTTCTTGCATGCCTTTTTCTGCATATTCTCTTACTTCTTGTGATATCTTCATACTGCAAAACTGTGGTCCGCACATCGAACAAAAATGAGCTATTTTCGCGCCTTCAGCAGGCAAAGTTTCATCGTGAAACTCTAATGCTTTTTCTGGATCTAAACTCAGATTAAATTGGTCTTGCCAACGGAATTCGAAACGTGCTTTACTCAAGGCATTATCTCTGTATTGCGCACCTGGATGGCCTTTCGCCAAATCGGCGGCATGTGCTGCCAATTTATAGGTGATAACGCCAACACGCACATCTTCTTTATTGGGCAATCCTAAATGTTCTTTTGGCGTAACATAACACAGCATCGCACAACCATACCAACCAATCATGGCTGCGCCAATGGCTGATGTAATATGGTCATAACCTGGCGCAATATCTGTCGTCAAAGGTCCAAGCGTGTAAAATGGTGCTTCCTGGCATTCCTTCAATTGCTTGTCCATGTTTTCTTTTATCAAATGCATCGGCACATGACCTGGTCCTTCTATCATCACTTGCACATCGTGTTTCCACGCAATTTTTGTTAGCTCACCAAGTGTTTCCAATTCTGCAAACTGCGCAGCATCATTCGCATCTGCAATAGAACCTGGGCGCAAGCCATCACCTAAAGAAAACGCTACATCATATCGTTTCATGATTTCGCAAATTTCTTCAAAGTGCGTATATAAAAAACTTTCTTTATGATGCGCCAAACACCATTTTGCCATAATGCTACCACCACGCGACACAATGCCTGTTACACGTTTTGCTGTTAATGGAACATAGCGCAACAAGACACCTGCGTGAATGGTAAAATAATCTACACCTTGCTCGGCTTGTTCTATCAATGTATCTCTGAAAATTTCCCAAGTCAAATCTTCGGCTTTTCCATTTACTTTTTCCAAAGCTTGATAAATTGGTACAGTGCCAATGGGCACTGGCGAATTGCGAATTATCCATTCGCGCGTTTCGTGTATATTTTTTCCAGTGGACAAATCCATAATGGTATCTGCGCCCCAACGACAAGCCCACACTGCTTTTTCTACTTCTTCTTCGATGCTCGATGTAACTGCACTATTACCGCTGTTGGCATTTATTTTTACTAAGAAATTTCTACCGATAATCATCGGGTCTGTTTCTGGATGATTGATATTACAAGGAATAATGGCACGACCTTCTGCAATTTCATTGCGCACAAATTCAGGTGTGATAAATGATTTCGGTGTGTTTGCACCAAAACTTTCGCCTGCATGTTGTTGACACAAAACCGTTGCTTGTCCATTGAGTGATGCATTATATTCAGCAATACGTTGATTTTCTCGAATGGCAATGTATTCCATTTCTGGCGTAATGATGCCCATTTTCGCATAATGTAATTGCGTTACATTTCTACCTTCTTTAGCACGTAATGGCATTTTGATATGCTCGAAACGCAAGTGATTTAAGGCTTCATCGTTCATACGTTGTGTGCCATAATCAGAAGAAAATTCATACAAACGTTCGATGTCGCCACGCTCCAAAATCCATTTTTCGCGAATGCGCGGAATACCTTTGCGTACATCTACCGTATAGTTTTCATCTGTATAAACTCCAGAGGTATCATATACTGTTACTGCTGGATTTTTATGTAATGTTTTACCGTTTAATTTGGTATCGCTCAGTGTAATTTCGCGCATTGCCACTTGTATATCGTGTTGCACACCTTGTATATATACTTTTTTAGAATTTGGAAAAGGTGTAGTAGATATTACTTGCTGTGTTGGTATTTTATCTTGTTTCATATTTTTAGTATTTTAGATATGAGAGATGAGATTTGAGGATTTTTTTTGCAATTATGATATATTGTAGCTTGTTATAAAGATTTCGTCGTTGTGCGACTTTTATTTTCAAATTTTTTCATTTTCAAATCATCAAATTTTTTCATTATTACATTACTTCATTGTTACATTACATTAACCTCCAGCAACTGCACCGATGATGATGATTTTATCTTCATTGTTTAAAATTGTTTCATTCCATTTGCTACGTGGTATTATTTCTTCATTTATGGCAATTGCAATTCCGTTTTTGTCTTTTAGCTGTAATGTATGAATGGCATTTTCCAATGAAGTATTTTCTTCAAAAGTGTATTCCTTGTTATTGATGGTAATTTGCATTTCTTGTGTTTTTACTAGTCATTTCCTTGCAAAAGGGAATCTCACAATTAATTTATAAGATTCCCACTTTCGCGAGAATGACATTAATAATTTACTCAAAGGAAAACAGAAAAATCAAAACTCGTTCCCTACGTTGGTATTAGCCAAATCAGGTTCAAAGGATATTTCTCAATCTCATTTCTCAAAAAGAAAAATAAGATACTCCTAGAGTATATTTTCAAAATTAGTAAATAAAAATGAGAATTGAATGAATTTTACAACCTTAATCGATTAGGATTTTGCCTATTATTCCAAAATAATAATATTCGAATAGATGTGCTTTTAATTTGATAGAACATAGAAATTTCATTGATAATTAGAACTCGATGAATTGTTTCTTTTATTTTAGGAAACAACAAAGGATGTTCGGAAATTGTAAAAATAGCATCTTCTATTTTTTTCAATAAAATATCGTGTTTCTTTTTCCCAAAATTTAGTGATGTATAGTCTAAAATATCCTGCAACGATTGAGTGGCACTTTTAGAAATTATTATCTTAAATGCCATTCTTTTTTAATTTGGTCAGCACATCTTCAATAGGTTCATAGTTGCCATTGTCAAACTCTGAAATGCTTTGTTGTAATGCTTCTTTTAATTCTGCTGGTAAGGTATTCCAATCTTCTGTTTGTTGTTCTATTTCATTTTGTAACAATACAGCATGAGCATTCAATATTTTTTCATCAGAAATATTCTCAATAAATGTATGTAGCTTTGTCTTTAAAATCTCTGTTGCTGACATTTTAATCTTGTTTAAATTAAAATTAAGATAAAATATTTAATAGAGCTATTTTTTTGTGTTAAAATAATTTATGCTATGAAAATAAGAATAGCTTTTGTTAATGATATTCCAAAAATCATTGAAGTAGCTGCTGCTACTTGGAAACAAACCTATGCACCTATTCTTTCGCAAGAGCAAATAGACTTTATGTACGAAAGTATGTACACAAACGAAGCCATATTACAACAAATGCAAAATGGTAATACATTCTTGATATGTTCGGAAAATGAGAAAATACTTGGTTTTATATCTTATATTCTTCGAGAAGACAACAGCATTTGCATTCCAAAAATATATGTAAAACCAGACACACATGGAAAAGGTATCGGAAAATTATTATTGCAAGAAGTTGAAAAAATTGCTCAAAAAAACAAGCTCGATTTTATAGAATTAAATGTCAATAGAAAAAATCCTGCAATGTATTTCTACAAAAAAATGGGCTTTGAATTGCACGAAAAAGTAGATATTGCTATCGGCAAATATTGGATGAATGATTACGTGTTACGGAAACAAATTTCTCAATACTTACCAACACGCCAAGCCCAATAAATTAAGGCGAATTGCAATACTAAACGCACATACAGAAACCATTCTTTGCCTTGTGCCATTTTAGGTGGCTGAAACAAATGTGAAATATGAACCGCAAAAAATAAAATCAACATGGCAATAATTAAATATGCGGAAATTTGCCTTGTGGAAGCAAATAGCAAACCGATGGCAAGTACAATTTCTGCAACGCCACTTACGTAGTTTAATACATTAGGAATTGGAAAGAATTTTGGCGTTATTCCTAAATAAAACATAGGGTTTACAAAATGGTTAATTCCGCCGCCTGCATAAAATGAAGCCATGATGTAAAGTGATATTTGTTGAATAGTGGTCATAGTATATTTTTTATTGCAAAGAATACAAAGTTATTGCGCGAAGTACACAAAGCAAAATCATCTTAATCTTTAAATCAGATAAATCATAGTTCAGACAATTTAATCAATCAAGCTACTATCTATTCCAACTGTAATATGATTTGTGCTTTTTAAGCGAGTAAACATACCTTGTACTTTTGGCAATTCATATTCAAAGAAATAATTAAAACACAAAAATTTACTTTCTTTGAAATGCTTATCCATACTTTCATTTTCATTGCAAGTGTTTGCCATTTTTATCCATTGCCATGCTAATACCAATATACCAAATAACTCTAAATACAATGTAGCATCACTTAAATAAGCCTCCACTCCTTTTTGTTGAGCAACTTGCATTAAGTGCATAGAAAGTTCTTGCAATTTAGCCAATTGTTTTTCTAAATTTTCTGCTTGCTCTTTAGAATTTTCGTGTTGTTTGGCTTTCGCAATAGCTTGCATTACTTCTTGTGTTAGATACATTACTGCTTTGCCATTTTTCATCATCACTTTTCTTCCCAACAAATCTAATCCGTGAATAGCGGTTGTTCCTTCGTGTATAGCGTGTATGCGTGTTTCTCTATAATATTGCTCAGCAATAAAATCTTTTGTAAAGCCATAACCTCCAAAAATCTGCAATGCTGTTGATGTAGAAAAATTGCTCATTTCTGCTGGATACGATTTTGCCACTGGTGTCAATAATTCCAACAGCAAATTATATTTTTCTTTTTCGTCGCCTTCTGTCACACGTTCCATATCAGCAAAATAGCTGCATTGTAATTCCAAACACAAAGCGCCATCAATAAATGTTTTTTGAAATAGCAACATGCGTTTCACATCAGCATGTGTGATGATTGGTACTTGTGGTAATTCAGGATTTTTTTCTGTAATTGGCCTGCCTTGTAATCGCTCATTTGCATATTTTAAACTGGCATAATATGCTGCTGATGCAATAGAAGTTGCATGCAAGCCCACCGATATACGTGCTTCATTCATCATTTGAAACATATAGGTTAAACCTTTATTTTCTTCACCTACAAGCCAAGCTTTGCAATCATTATTTTCACCAAAACTCAAGTGTGCAATTGGTGCACCTTTATAGCCCATTTTATGATACACGCCAATGCTCGTTACATCATTATATTCCAATGCACCATTTTCATTTATTCTTTCTCTCGGCACAATAAACATAGAGATGCCTTTTGTCCCTGTTGGCGCGCCTTTTATGCGTGCTAATAAAAGATGTACCACATTCTCTACTGCATCACTATCTCCACACGAAATAAATATTTTTTGTCCAACAATTTTATAAGTACCATATGCTTGTTTCTCTGCTGAAGACACTATATCACTTAATGAACTTCCAGCATTTGGCTCAGTTAAAGCCATGGTACCTTGCCATTCGCCAGCAAACATTTTAGGTAAATAAATGGCATGATATTTCTTATCTGCAAATGTTTCAATTAAATGTGCTGCACCCATGGTTAAGCCTGGAAACACACAACCTGAATAGTTTGCTGCGCCAAGTATAAAACTTGCTGCTGTACTAAAAACACTGGGCATTTGCATACCATTAACTTCCTTACTTGCAAGAATACTTATCCAACCATTTTCTCCGCTGATACGCATGATGTCTTTGTGTGCGCGATGCACTCGAATTCTACCATCAACTAATTCTGGTTGCACTCTATCCATTTCTACTACATGTGGAAACAGATATTCTTTTGCAAACTGGTCTGTCGCATCCAAATAAAGTTGCACAGTTTCTTTATCATGGTCTGAGAAATATTCGTAAGCAGTTACTCTTTCTGCTTTTAACACATCAAATAAAATAAAATTTAAGTGTTCGCGATTGTAGAATTTATCTCCTAAAAAAACGGAAGAATTAGTTTGCATTAGATGATATTTTCCATCCAATATAAGATATTAATTTGACAAGAAAAAAATGAAAGGCAATGTTTAATAAGGGAACACCTTCATAAATTCATCGACAAGTGTTTTGCTTTTCGCTTCGACAGTGAAATAATAGAAATTACGTGTCCATGCAAAAAAACAAGTTTTATTACCATTCACAATGAGATATTTAGTAGCAGTAGTTGCAGGATTATGATGTACTAATTTACCTGGCTTGCTTTCTTTAGCGTCGTCGTAAATTTTTGACCATTCAGCATTCAAACCTGACTGACTGTATGCTTTACCAAAAGTAAGATACACTTGTTGATTATCTTTGCGATAATAGACATAGCCGGTTTCATGATTAGGCACGAAATCGTGATAAGCATATCGATTCCATTTTTCTAATTTTAAAGGTAATAGATTTTGGAATTGCTCACCTAATGGATATTTCTTTTTTTGTACGTTATACGGTATTGTTTGCGCATGTGAAACAAACGAGATGTATAAAAAAAATAAGAAGCTTAGGGTTTTTATTTTTTGCATTATTCAACAGTTACAGATTTAGCTAAATTTCGTGGTTGATCTACATCACAACCACGCATCACCGCGATATGATAGGCTAATAATTGCAATGGAATGACTGATAAAATAGGTGTAAATGGCTCAGGTGTATCTGGAATTTGAATTACGTATTCTGCAATCTTACTAATTTCTGCATCACCTTCGGTTACTACTGCTATGAGTTGTCCTTTTCTAGTTTTTACCTCTTCAATATTTGATAACACTTTTTCGTAATGTTGCGTATGAGGCGCCAATACCACAACTGGCATATTCTCATCTATTAATGCAATTGGACCGTGCTTCATTTCTGCTGCAGGATAACCTTCCGCATGTATATAGGAAATTTCTTTAAGCTTCAAAGCGCCTTCTAAAGCCACAGGAAAATTAAAACCACGACCTAAATACAAGAAATTAGTGGCATTTTGGAAAGTATCTGCAATCTTTTTGATGTATGGTTCTGCTTTTAAAATAGATTCAATTTTTGAAGGCAAAGCCTCTAATTCTGTAATATATTCGTGGAATTTTGTTTGCGATAATGTGCCTTTTAACTCGGCCAATTGCAATGCCAATAATGCTAAGATACTTACTTGTGTTGTAAATGCTTTTGTCGAGGCTACACCAATTTCTGGGCCAGCATGTGTATAAGAACCGGCATCTGTCATGCGCGATATACTCGAGCCTACTACGTTGCAAATACCATAGGTTAATGCACCTTTTGCTTTTGCTAATTCTAATGCAGCGCGTGTGTCTGCTGTTTCACCAGATTGGGAAATAGCAATAACTACGTCGTTTTCTGTGATAATTGGATTTCTATATCTGAACTCAGAAGCGTATTCTACTTCTACATTTATACGTGCTAATTCTTCAATTAAATACTCGCCAATTAAAGCAGAATGCCAAGATGTGCCACAGGCAACGATTGTAATTTTAGAGGCATTTTTAAAACGTAATTCATGCTCGCGAACACCACCTAAGTTTACCCAAAACTGTTGACTATCGATGCGTCCGCGAATACTATTTTTAATGGCTTGTGGCTGCTCATGTATTTCTTTCATCATAAAATGATCAAAGCCGCCTTTTTCGATTTGCTCTAATTTTAATTGCAATTCATCGATATAAGGCACATAGGATGTATTGTCTTTAATAGACTTCACTTCTACAGTGCCATCAATCGACAACACAGCCATCTGACCATCTTCTAAATAAGACACTTTTTTAGTATGCTCTATTAACGGTGAGCCATCTGACGCCACAAAGAGTTCATTTTCACCGAAACCAATTACCATCGGTGAACTTAATTTTGCCGTAATTAATTTATTATTTTCCTTTTTTGAAATCACAACTATGGCATAAGCACCAATCACTTCATTGAGTGCCAGACGCACTGCTTCTTCTAATAGACAGCCTACATTTTTTTTGATTTCTTCTATTAGATGCACCAATACTTCGGTATCCGTTTCGGAACGAAATACATAACCACGAGATTGCAATTCTGTTTTTAGCGAATAATAATTTTCGATGATGCCATTGTGTATGACTGCTAAATCTTCTGTTGCATTAAAATGAGGATGCGCATTTACATCATTCGCTTCGCCATGCGTTGCCCAACGTGTATGGCCAATGCCTATATTTCCTGATACATCATTAGCTTCTGCTACTTCTTCTAAATTAGCTACTTTCCCTTTTTTCTTATAAATATTCAATTCATTTTGGTCGCTGAGCAATGCAATACCAGCACTGTCATATCCGCGATATTCCAATCTTTTTAGTCCATTAATAATAATTGGAAAGGCTTGTTTCTTTCCGATATAACCTACGATTCCGCACATAAATTTTTATTAGTAAGAGTGATGCAAATGCTGTACCAAATTAATGTAAAAAGATAAGAAAATGAAATTAATTAATCTTGGTATAGGTCAGATTTATTTTCATCTTATATCTCGCATCTGAATGATTAGCACCTGCAACAATTACTCGAGCAGGAGAATATCCTATACTCAGCACAGTGCCATTGACGATGCTATTTAAGACATTGACAGTGCCATCAGTTCCTGCAAAGCGATATGTTCCTAAGTATAAATCTGTGTTTGATATTGTGCCATTAGCAACGGCTTGTACATACTTTGTAATATTGAAATTATAACGAGCTATTTTGTTGCCAAATCCATCAGTTGTTGTCGTATCTAAAATACCTACGCCATCGCCAGTTGGTAAAACATCTAAATGACCATCGTTATTGTGTTTTAATAACACCAGATAATATGGTGTATTTAAATTCGAAGCATTCGGAATAATTTGTGCCATTGCAACAACTGCTTTATTCACTGCAATATTTCCTAAATTCGAAATTGTAGGCATGCTTATTTTTATGGTAGCGCCTCCTTGACCTAAAACATAACTTATCGAATCAGATAATTCGCCAGAAGCAATTGTATTTTGCAATGCTGATGATAATGTATTAGAAAACAAATTAATGCCATTTACACGCGTGCCAGCAACGCCATTTGTATATTTCACTATTGACGTAAATAATCTCATGTCTTTTTTAGTACCGTATTTATCTTTATAAAAAATAGCAATAGAGCTATACAAAGAATTCAAATCTATTTCTGCCATTGCACGGCCTAAGTTGTTCGAATTTTCAACACGAATGCCAGGAAATGCATTTTTAAAAGCTGCTGAATCGCGAAGCACACTTTGCCCTAAGTTAATAATCGTATTTCCAACAGAATTATCTAATTTAATTCTCAATATTCCAGCAACGCCTACAGTATCTGAAATAGTTGTGTGTACTTTATTAGTAGTAGGTGTAAAAAGGTAATTGCTCACGCTACCAATTAAGCCTGTACTCGGAAATTGAGTAGTATTGTAATAATATGCTGAATTTTCATTTATCTTATTGCCAATCGTGCTTACTTCAAAACTTTGTGGTTCTGTCGTATCACCATATATTGATGAATACTTTAAAAACAACACAACTGAATCAATAGTATAGCTTGTATTTAAAGTATCGTCATATACACTTGTCGGCTTGTCCAATTCCATGATGATACTTGCCTTTTGTGTGCCGAATTTTATATCATTGATAACACCTAAATAATTTTTTGCTAATTTATCTGTTCTCAAAAAAGTATCTGCCAATGTTTTAGAATACAAAGTAAGTGTGTCTGTGAATTTCACATTTAACAAATCATCTGGTGGCAAAATATCTGCACCTATATTTGTGTCTTTTTTACAAGAAGAAATAAAAACAAGTAAAGTGATGATTGTTAGAAAAGAGCATTTTTTCATGTAAGAGAATAGTGTCATTTATTGTAATAGCGATTGATAAAACTCATTATAGTTGGGCAGAATGTTGTCCATTTCCTGATAGGTTAAAAACGGTTTTTTACCTGCCATTTTCTTAATAGCTGCCAATTCTTTGATGCTTTCACTTCCTTGAATAATAGCATCTGCAAATTGTACGGCACCAAGCGTTAGTGCTTCATTGGTTAAATCTTTAAAAGCAGCCAAATCTTTATCTTTAATATCGTCACCTATTAACGCTAGTTTCAAAAAATTCTTGTGTAGCTTTTCCGAAAATGTTTTTTCGTAAACACTATACACCATTTTTGTTGTAGAAAAAACTGGATCTTTAGCGTACTGTGTTTTCATGTACACAGGTATCAAACTTGTCATCCAGCCATGGCAATGAATAATATTTGGATGCCAGCCAAATTTTTTCACCGTTTCTAATGCAGCTTTACAAAAGAAAACCATACGCTCCGCATTATCATCAAAAAATTTCTCATCATCATCGTTGAATACGGTTTTGCGTTTAAAAAACTCTTCGTTATCTAAGAAATACACTTGAATTCTTGCTCCAGGCAATGAGGCTACTTTTAATATTAATGGATAGTCATCATTGTCTATAATAATATTGATACCAGACAAACGAACAACCTCATGCAATCGGTTTCTACGCTCGTTAATAATGCCAAATCGCGGCATTAACACACGCACTTCTAGTCCATTATCGTTTACATAAGGTGCTAATTTTTTTACAACATGTGCGGCATCCGTCAATACTAAATACGGATCCATTTCTTGCGTTACATACAATAATTTTTTCTTTTCCATTCGCTACTACGCTGTTAAATTTTTTAGGTTATGGTTAAATAGTTTGCAAAGGTACGCATTTAAAGTGGTATTATTGTTTAAAAAATGTAAAATAGACAAGATGCGCATTTTTCAAACTGTAGCCGAAATTCAAAAATATTTATTGGAAATCAATGAATTACGACATACGTCTGTCGGGTTTGTTCCTACGATGGGTGCGCTTCATGACGGGCACTTGTCTTTAATAGCAGCTTCAAAGACCAAAACTGCCATTACAGTATGCAGTATTTTTGTCAATCCAACACAGTTTAACGACAAACAAGATTTTGACAAATATCCAATACAAATTGACAGAGATTTAGAGTTATTACTATCAGCAGGCTGCGATGTGGTATTTGTGCCCAATGTCGAAGAAATTTATCCGAATGGCACCTTAGAAAAAACAGGTATCGACCTCGGTTTTATTGGAAAAACCTTAGATGCCGCACATCGACCTGGCCACTTTGAAGGCGTATTGCAAGTTGTGAAAAGATTATTGGATATCGTACAACCTGATATTTTATTTATAGGACAAAAGGATTACCAGCAATGTATGGTACTCACAAAGTTAGTAGAGCACTATCAACTTCCTGTACAAATAGAAATATGTCCTACACTTCGTGAGCAAGACGGATTGGCAATGAGCAGTAGAAATGCACGATTAAATGCCGAAGAAAGAATTGCAGCCGTACAACTTTCAAAAGCACTTTTTACCATAAAGGAACATATACATCATGCTGATTTGTTGGCATTGATAAAAGAACAATTAGAAACATTACACCAAAATCGACTTATTAGTGTAGAGTACATTGTGGCTGTAAATGGCAAAACTTTACAAACTATTGACAGCTATCAAGAAAACACACCAATTACGCTCTTGATTGCCGCAAAAGTTGGCGACGTGCGCTTGATTGACAATGTCATTGTGTCATAGGTGCTTAATTATTAATCCTTCCATAATTTGACTATTCATAAATATCCATAACTTTGCACTCAATTATAAAGGTATGTTAGTACACGTTTTTAGAGCAAAGCTACACCGTGTTGTAGTGACCGAAGCCAATTTGAATTATATGGGCAGCATTACCATAGACGAGAATTTATTAGATGCTTCCGGTATTTTACCACATGAAAAAGTACAAATCGTAAACATCAATAATGGTGAGCGTTTTGAAACTTATGTTATCACGGGTGAGCGTGGCTCAGGGCAAATATGCCTAAACGGACCGGCTGCGCGCAAAGTACAGCTTGGCGACAAGCTTATCGTCATCGCATACGGTATGCTGCCGCTCGAAGAAGCAAAATCACATACACCTGTTGCAGTTTATGTAGATGAAAATAACCAACAAGTAAAACATTAAGCTTATCTTGTGAGCAAATAGTTTTTACTTGAAAAAGCATATCGGAAACCTGCTCAAATTTATTATTTCTTTAGGAATTGGCGTCGGCTTAGTCTTTTGGTCATTAAAAGATGTAAGTACAGCGCAAAAACAAATGATTGTTGACACCTTCAAAAAAGCCGATTATTTTTGGTTGTTACTGTTAATGATATTTGGATTAGGAAGTAATTTTTTCAGAGCGCAACGCTGGCGTTTATTGCTAAAACCTATAGGCTATTCTCCAAATTATTGGAACACCTTTTCTGCAGTAATGGCTATGTTTTTTTTCAACCTTTTATTTCCACGCTTGGGCGAAATCATGCGTTGCACTATATTGTATAAATATGAAAAAGTGCCAGTAGAAAAGTCCATTGGCACTATGGTACTCGAAAGGGTTATCGACCTATTTTGCATCATGATTCTGGGTATACTGATTCTCATTTTTGAATATCAACGTTTTTATTCATTCTTCGCAGAAATTGCTGCAAAAATTAATTTTATAAAGCTTGGAATCGTTGGCGGAATCGCCTTGATTACTGGTGGAATTGTGCTATATTTTTTAAACAAGAAAAAAGCCGTACACGACGAAATTGTACGCGAAGAACATGTCATTATTGCAAAGCTTAAAGGACTGTGGCAAGGATTGATTTCCATAAAAGATTTAGAAGAAAAATGGGAATTTATATTCCACACTTTTGCAATATGGATATGTTATATTTTAATGCCTTATTTTGGATTTAGATGCATGGAAGAAACTGCTCATTTAGGTTTTACTGCTGCAATGGCCTCTGTGTTCTTTGGTGGATTTGCAATGGTATTGACACAAGGTGGCGTAGGTGCATTCCAAATTGTTATTCAAAAAATTTTGGTAAGCTATGGCATTGGCGAAATCATAGCACTTTCTTATGGCTGGATTTCCTGGTCTGTACAAACTTTCTTCGTAATCATAGGTGGTATTTTAAGTCTTATCTTCTTGGCAATATATAATAAAAGTAAAAAGCAAACTACAGAACATGCTCAACAGTAAAAAACACATTACTGATGTACAGCAATTGCTATCAAATCTCGATAGAGAAAATAAAAAAATTGTTTTTACAAACGGCTGTTTCGACTTGCTACATAAAGGGCATTTGCACCTACTTAAGGAAGCCAAGAAACTAGGAGATAAACTTATCGTTGCAATCAATAATGATGCTTCTGTTAGAAAATTAAAAGGCGAAACTCGTCCGATAGAAACCTTAGAAATAAGAATTGAAAAATTAATTGCACTAGATGATGTTGACTATGTTATCTCGTTTTCCGAAGATACACCAATAATGCTCATCGAGCAAATTCAACCAGATATTTTAGTAAAAGGAGGAGATTATAAAATAGATGAAATTATTGGGCGTCAATTTGCAAAAAAAATCACAATTATTCCATTATTATCCGGTTTTTCCACCACAAAAATAATTGGTGAAGGGAAATAAATTCACTTGTTTTCAAATTCGCTAATTTTCAAATTAAATCGTATTTTTGCACTCTCAAATTTCTTATCATGAACTTTCAACTTACAGAAGAACATCAACAAATACGTGAAATGGCTAGAAATTTCACGCAAAATGTTTTAAAACCAGGCGTTATCGAGCGCGACCGCGATATGATACATCCTACGGAGTTTTTAAAACAAATGGGCGAGCTTGGATTTATGGGCATGATGGTGGACACCAAATACGGTGGCGGTGGCATGGACACGCTTTCTTATTGTATAGCAATGGAAGAAATTTCCAAATTAGACGCTTCTTGCTCAGTAGCCATGTCAGTGAATAACTCATTAGTATGTTGGGGCTTGGAAGCTTATGGTACAGAAGAGCAAAAACAAAAATATTTAGTGCCATTAGCTAAAGGTGAAAAATTAGGCGCATTCGCATTAAGCGAGCCAGAAGCTGGAAGCGATGCCACATCACAAAAAACGACGGCAGAAGATAAAGGTGATTACTATTTATTAAACGGCACAAAGAACTGGATCACCAATGGTGGCAAAGCAGATACGTATTTAGTAATTGCACAAACGCATCCTGAAAAAGGACATCGTGGCATCAATGTGTTGATAGTAGAAAAAGGAATGCCAGGCTTTGAAATTGGTGCAAAAGAAGACAAATTAGGCATTCGCGCATCAGACACACATTCTCTATTATTTACAGATGTGAAAGTGCCAAAAGAAAATAGAATTGGCGAAGATGGCTTTGGCTTTAAATTTGCCATGAAAACCTTAGAAGGTGGACGAATAGGCATTGCAGCACAAGCATTAGGCATTGCAGCTGGCGCATACGAATTGGCAGTAGAATATTCAAAAGTACGCAAAGCATTTGGTACAGAAATCTCAAACCATCAGATTATACAGTTCAAATTGGCAGATATGGCTACGCAAATTGAAGCCGCACGATTATTAGTATATAAAGCTGCTTGGTTAAAAGATCAACATCAAGATTATGCAATTGCATCTGCAACAGCAAAATTATATGCATCTGAAGTTGCCATGCGCGTAACGACAGAAGCCGTACAAGTGCACGGTGGTTATGGTTATGTAAAAGAATATCATGTAGAACGATTAATGCGCGATGCAAAAATTACGCAGATATATGAAGGCACATCTGAAGTACAACGCATCGTTATTTCTCGTGGTGTACTATCTGGAAAAATATAAGTGAGCAATAGAGATAAATGTGAGCATTGAGTATTAAGAATGAAAATGAATTCTTATTCCAATTTCAAAATCTAATTACTCACTACTAAAAAAGGAGACGTGTCCGAGTGGTTGAAGGAGCACGCCTGGAAAGTGTGTATATGGGAAACTGTATCGCGAGTTCGAATCTCGCCGTCTCCGCAAA
>JADKZZ010000132.1 GCA_020848475.1 Chitinophagales bacterium
ATTTTACCAAAGATTTAATGGCGATTATAGCGTAGGTGTTCACCTCTTCCCATTCCGAACAGAGAAGTTAAGCCCTACAGCGCCAATGGTACTAGGTTAAACCTGGGAGAGTAGGTCGTCGCCAACCCTTACAAGCCGTCTCGTGAATAACGAGGCGGCTTTTTTATTTTAAATTCACCTTTTTCCATTACTTTATTTATCTCTTTGATGTTTACTTTTGTATGATGTTTCAGGAATTAAGCTTATTACATTTTTTATACATTTGGATAGCCATTGCTATTATTTTATTTCCAATTCAATTGTTTGTTTCTGCGCCGTATGGAAGACATACGAAAACTACTTGGGGACCAATGATGTCAAATAAATTAGGTTGGATAATGATGGAGGCTTGGGCATTACTTACTTTTTGGAGTGTCTATTTTTATTTTTTCAATAACAACTCTTACTCCTTATTTTTTGCAATTTTATACACACTACATTATATCCATCGTAGTTTTATTTTTCCATTACGCACCCATACAAAAGGCAAGCAGATGCCAGTATTTATTGCACTTTCTGCATTAATATTTAATTCAATAAATGCGAGCCTAATAGCTTATTATTTATCTGATGTGAGTGTGTATCCAGAAAATTATTTTATAAAATGGAATTTTGTAGTAGGATTAATATTGTTTGTTTGTGGCTTTTTAGGAAATTATAAATCAGATGATATATTGATTAATTTAAGAAAACCAGGTGAAAAAGGATATAAAATTCCATCAGGTTTTTTGTTTAAATATATTTCTTGCCCAAACCATTTTTGCGAGATTATAGAATGGTTAGGTTATATGTTGATGCTGTCGAATATTGCAGGTATTGCTTTTTTTGTATGGACAGTAGCTAATTTATTGCCACGAGCATTACATCATCACCGTTGGTATAAACAGAATTTTAAAGATTATCCTTCTGATAGAAAGGCTGTACTGCCTTACATTATATAGTTTTTTAAGAAAATAGTTTTTCATTCTGCATTGCTTATTTATTATCTTCGACCAAAATTTTTTGTATGTATATATTAGTTATTAATTGTGGTAGTTCGACTATAAAAGCTGATGTTATTGATACACAATTAAAAAAATCGATTTTAGAATTAGATGCAGAGAGATTGCCATCAACACCTTTTATTCAATTGAATAATGAACAAATTATTTATCATGGTGATTTGAATTTTGAGTCGATTATACGATATTGTTTACATACAATAAAATCACGCTTAGCAGAAAAACAGATTAATGGTATTGGTCATCGTGTAGTACATGGTGGCGATCAATATAGTCAAACGGTTTGCATCGATGCAGCTGTAGAGGCTGCTATCGAAAATTTAGCGGATTTAGCACCATTGCATAATCCTGCAAACTTAGCTGGTATTCGCAGTGCAAAAGAAGTATTTCCTGCAATTTCCAATATTGCTGTCTTTGATACAGCATTTCATCAAACCATGCCAAAACGTGCTAAGCAATATGCTATCGATAAAAACATAATTGCCAAGTATAATATTAAACGATATGGTTTTCATGGTACTAGCCATAAATACATTATGGAAAGAAGTGGTGAGTATTTGAAACAAGACGTAAAAAACTTACGTATTTTATCATGTCACTTAGGTAATGGTGCTAGTATTTGTGCAATAGAATTTGGTAGAAGCGTAGAAACGTCTATGGGTTTGACGCCAATGGAAGGCTTAATGATGGGCACGCGTAGTGGTGATATTGATCCTGGAATTATTACTTATTTACAAAATAAAGAAAAATGGACGAGCCAGGAAACAGAAGATTTTTTAAATAAGCAATCAGGGCTTGCAGGCTTAAGTGGTCTGACGAATGATATGCGTGATATATTGCAACAAGCTAGCGAAGGCAATGAAGATGCGCGCACAGCAATTCAAGTGTTTACACACAGAATTACAAAATATATAGGTGCGTATGCGGCAATCATGAGCGGTATTGATGTTTTAGTATTTACTGGAGGCATTGGTGAAAATAGTGCTGATATCAGACATAGAATTTGTCAAGGATTGGAGTTTTTAGGAATCATGATTGATGATGACAAAAACAAATCTGCAAAATTGAATAGTGATAATGATGTTGCCAATATTTCAGATGAGAATGGACGTGTGAAAATATTAGCAATTCGAACTGACGAGCAAGTTGCCATTGCCTTAGAAACACAAAAAATAATTCAAGAGAAAAACAAAGTAAATACGATTCCAAAAATTCCAATTGCAATATCTGCAAGACATGTACATTTAAGCAGAGCTACCGTAGATATTTTATTTGGAAAGAATTATGAACTTACTGAATTTAAGCCATTGTCGCAACCTGGACAGTTTGCCGCCAACGAAACGGTAACACTTATTGGTCTAAAAAATAAAATAGAAAATGTTAGAATTTTAGGACCACTACGTCCAAAAGATCAAGTAGAGATTTCAAAAACGGATGAGTTTTTTCTTGGCATTGACGCGCCTGTGCGCGAAAGTGGACATGTCGAAGGTTCGCCTGGCATTACACTAAAAACTGCACACGGCGAAGTAGCCATTAAAGAAGGTGTAATTGTGGCTTGGCGACATATTCACATGCATCCGAACGATGCCGCTTTATTTGGCGTACAAGATAAAGATATTGTAAGCGTTGATGTAGATGACGATGAGCGCCCATTGACATTTAAAAATGTATTGATTCGCGTGTCTGATAAATTTAAACTTGAAATGCATATCGATACAGATGAAGGCAACGCTGCAGAAATAAAAAAAGGCGAAGAAGGAGAATTAGTGTTGAGTGCAAAAAGCGTCAATTTGCACGATAAAAATGTATGATTTTTTAAGCTATTCAAGATGGAAAAACCAAGTACACAACTAGAAGAATTCCTTTTTTATATGGAAAAAATGGATGTCGAAATGATAGATTTGATTTTAGATGATGACAAAACCTATGAAGATGTGTCTAAGAGTGATTTTATATCAATGCTTGATATGGCAATTAGTTACATAAAAGTAAATGGTGGAGAGCAACTCGTCGCCTACGCTGGTTTTTGTGATAGCAAAAACTGTCCGAATGCATGCAAGAGTGCATATTCATTTGTCAGTAAAAAGACAATGCAAAGAATAGACCTTGTTACGGAGGTAAAAGCTGGAAAAATATTAGATATATACACCTGTTATGACATCAATATTTTCGACAAGATTCCAAACTTTAAGGAGTTCGAATTTGTTCCACTTATTGATGAACGTGATTTTGATATCTTCTAAATTAATTTAGCTTGATTAAAGTATTTGAATTCTTTTGTAATAAATCAAGCTGTTTTTATACTAATTTTATAACCAAATAAGCTAACATGCAACATTTACTTTTTGTACTTATTTCAATATTACTATCTTCTACAATTTTTGCAGATGGCGATGTAGTCGGGAAAAATATTGACAAACAAAGAAAACCTGGCGATGATTTTTTTAAATATGCTAATGGCAATTGGATCAAGCAAAATCCAATTCCAGCTGCGTATTCGCAATGGTCGATTGGCAATCTAGTGCAAGAAGATGTTTGGACAAAATTAAAAACAATCAATGAAAATGCACTTCTGAGCACATCTAATGATGACAATACGCGAAAAATTCGTGATTTCTATTTTGCTGCAATGGATACACTCAGCATTGAAAAAGTAAAATTGAATCCACTGAATAAAGAGTTATTACAAATAAATGCGATTAAGACAACGAACGATTTGTTGAAAGTGATTACACACTTGCATCAAATTGGTGTGCCTGTTGCTTTTGATTTAGGCATTTATCAAGACATGAAAAACAGCGAAGTGAATGCGCTTTATCTTTCTCAAGGAGGCCTCGGTTTGCCCAATAGAGATTATTATTTTAATAAAGATGCACAAACATTAAAAGTGGCAAACGATTATAAAACTAAGCATTTGGTGCGTATGCTTGCTTATTTAAATCCAAATTTTTCGAGTAATGCAACAGCTGTTTATAGCTTGGAAAAACAATTAGCAACGAAATCAAGAAAGTTAGAAGACTTGCGCGATCCCTATGAAAATTACAATAAAATGTCCATCGCATCGCTTAATAAATTGACGCCAAAAATTAATTGGAATACAGTTTTTTCAGCTATGTCAATACAAACAGATTCTGTGATTGTTGGTCAGCCCGAATTTTTTATACAATTAAATAAATTACTATCGAATACGCCATTATCAACTTGGAAAAATTATTTACGATTCCATTTATTGTCAAATTATGCAGGCTATTTACATAAAAAAGTAAACAATGAAGATTTTAGATTTTATGGCAAAGTAGTTCGAGGAACAAAAGAGCAGTTGCCACGCTGGAAACGTGCACTTCGCTGGGAAGAAGAAGCCATGGGCGAGCTGTTAGGACAGCTATATGTAAAGGATAATTTTTCGCCAAAAACAAAAGATCGCTACGAAAAATTATGCGACGAAGTGTTTGCTGCATTTGCTACGCGCATAAAAAATTTAGATTGGATGAGCGAAACTACAAAGCAAAAATCTTTGTTGAAATTAAGTACGGTTACAAAAAAAGTAGGATATCCTAATACATGGAAAGATTTTTCTGCATTAAAAACCAATGACAAATCTTTAGTAGAAAATATACAACAAGCTAATAAATTCTGGTTTGATTATGCAGTGAGCAAATTAAATAAACCAGTAGATAGAACAGAATGGGACATGACGCCTCAAACGTATAATGCCTATTACAATCCATCGAATAATGAAATTGTAATGCCAGCCGGAATATTTGTTATTCCAGGCTTTAAAGATGAAGAAATCGACGATGCTGTTATTTACGGATATGCTGCTGCTTCTACTATTGGCCACGAAATTACACATGGTTTTGATGATGAAGGCAGGCAATTTGACGACAAAGGAAATTTGCAAAATTGGTGGCTGGAAGAAGATGAAAAAAAATTTAATGAAAAAGCACAGAAATATGTCGAGCAATTCAATAATTATATCGTTTTAGATTCTATGCATATCAATGGCAAAGCAACATTAGGTGAAAATATTGCCGATTTAGGTGGTTTAGTCATCGCCTTAGATGCTTTCAAAAAAACGAATCAATATAAAGAAGGTAAACTTATAGATGGCTTAACGCCATTACAACGATATTTCTTAGGCTATGCGCTTGGCTGGTTAGGTCACCAACGCGATGAAGAATTGGCAACACGCGTACTTACTGATGTACATTCGCCTGCCTTTTTACGTGTTAATGGACCATTTTCTAATATAGATGAATTTTTTGAAGCATTTGGTATTAAAGCTGGCGAAAAAATGTACAGACCTGAAGCCGAACGCGTGAAAATATGGTAAATTGATTACCTCGAAATTAATTGTTTTTTCTAGGTTTATAAAAGATTATTTCAACATAACTTCTTTGTTAACAGCTACTTATTTGTAGTGATGTAGGGTTTTTATTCATAAAGACGATAATTTTTATAGTTTGCCACTTGCTAACTCAATCCAGCCACTTATTGCTTTAGATTTGCCATTTAACAAGTGTCAACAATTCACATACAAAGAAGATGTAATATTGCACTAACAGATTTGTTTACGTTTCTCTCTCTTTTAATCTGTTGTTTACGGCTTTTAAAAGGCCCTAAAGTATTAGAAATCTTAAGAACCCAAAAACAGTTTCATTCCCAACATGAAACTTTTTTTCTAAAAAGATTGTTTATAATAGTGAACACTCAAATAGAAAATAGAACTATGATTTTTATACTTTCTACAACAACTGATTATGAAAAATATTTACAAGATACTGTCCCTTTTTACACTACTACTAATAGTACTCGCACCTTTCCAATTATTAGCAAATAGCCACGATACAGATAAAAATTCTGAGCCAATAGTTAAAAGTATTTGGAAATACGAACAAGACCAAACCAAATACTCGCCTGAAGATGGCATTGCAAAAAAAATATTCTATTTGTCTCTAAATTCTGATGGCACTTATCATCAATATGTACAAGTAATTCCATCGTCACCACGCGATTATTTTAAAGTAAAAAATTATTCTATTGATGGCAAATGGACTGAAAAAAACGGAAAATTAATATTGATAGAATATGGAAAAGAAAATGCTATCGATTACAATTTCTTATACACCAATTTCGAAAATATTGACAACCAAGTTGTCAAAGTGAAATAAAATGCTTGATTATAATGTTGTTTACGTGCCACTGTTTATACGGTGGCTTTTTTATTTATAAATTATTAATTCTACTAATTTCCTTACACTAAAGTATAGCATTTTGTAAATTTACTTTTTAAGCATGTTCAATAGAACAAAATATGAAACAAGAAGTAGAAATTAGCCATTTTGAGCAACTGAAAGCATCTTTGGAAGGTGAGCTGTATGATGATAAAACCATGCGCACCTTATATGCGACAGATGCATCAGTATATAAAGAATATCCGCAGGCCGTTTGTTATCCAAAATCAGACCAAGACATTCAAAAACTTATACAATATGCATTACAGCATAATACATCTCTAATTCCGCGCACGGCAGGCACTTCGCTCGGCGGTCAAGTAGTAGGAAACGGTATTGTTGTAGATATGTCAAAGCATTTAAACAAACTTATCACCGTCAACAAAGAAGAAAAATATTGTATCGTTCAACCAGGAATGGTACGCGATGAGCTCAATAGACAATTAAGTGCTACTGGCTTATTTTTCGCACCTGAAACATCAACGGCAAACCGTGCCATGATTGGCGGTATGGTAGGCAATAATTCTTGCGGCACCAATTCTATAGTTTATGGTAGCACACGTGATCACGTTATTGCGCTAAAAGGTTTTTTAAGTGATGGCTCTGCGTTTGATTGTTCTCCTATAAATGCGGCTGACTTTCATCAAAAAAGTCAACAAGACAATTTAGAAGGCTCCATTTATTCTTTTTTGCAAAACGAGCTATCAGATGCAGCAACACGAGATGAAATTATTAGTCAATTTCCAAACAAAAAGATACATCGTAGAAACACAGGTTATGCAGTTGATGAATTATTATACTTACAACCATTCACGAAAGAAGGAGATGCTTTTAATTTATCAAAATTAATCTGCGGTAGTGAAGGCACATTAGCATTTATTACAGAAATAAAACTTAATCTTGTACCTGTTCCACCAAAAGAAAAAGTGGTGGTCGCTATACATTTTAAAACATTAGAAGAAAGCCTCAGAGCAACAGTAATTGCTATGCGTCACCAACCATCAGCCTGCGAGTTGATGGACAAAATAATTTTAGATTGCACTAAACAAAATATCGAACAGAACAAAAATAGATTTTTTGTAAAAGGCGATCCAGAAGCCATTTTATGTGTAGAGTTTCATGCAAACAGCAAAGAGGAAATTGAACAAAAAGCAAAACAATTACAACAAGATTTTGAGAATGAAAATGTAGGTTATCATTTTCCCTATTTATTTGGTGCTGATATCAATAAAGTATGGAATTTACGAAAAGCAGGACTAGGCTTATTGGCTAATATTCCTGGAGATGCCAAAGCTGTTGCAGTCATTGAAGATACAGCTGTTGCAGTTGAAGATTTGCCAAATTACATTGCTGATTTTACAAAAATGATGGACAGCCATCAGCAACGCAGCGTGTACTATGCACATGCAGGCGCCGGTGAGTTGCACTTGCGTCCAATCTTAGATTTGAAAAAGCAAAACGATAGAGTTTTATTTAGAACTATCGCAACTGAAACAGCCAACTTAGTCAAAAAATATAATGGTTCATTAAGTGGAGAACATGGCGATGGCCGTGTGCGTGGCGAATTTATTCCATTAATGGTGGGCGAGAAAAATTATCAATTATTACGTAGATTAAAATACACTTTTGATAAACATAATATTTTCAATCCTGGAAAAATTGTGGACACGCCGCCAATGGATACGTCATTGCGATACGAAGAAAATCAAGTAACACCACAATTTGATACAGTTTATAATTTTGATAAAGACGAAGGCATTTTACGTGCTGCCGAAAAATGCAATGGTAGTGGTGATTGCCGCAAATTACCTGGTAGTGGAGGCACGATGTGTCCTTCCTATATGGCAACACGCAACGAAAAAGATACGACACGTGCACGCGCAAACATTTTAAGAGATTTTTTGTCCAATTCAACGCAACCTAACAAATTCAACCATAAAGAAATTTATGAAGTAATGGATTTGTGTTTAAGTTGTAAAGGTTGCACTTCCGAGTGTCCTTCAAATGTGGATATTCCAACTTTAAAAGCTGAATTTTTACATCAATATTATAAAGATAATGGTGTGCCACTTCGCACTAAAGCAATTGCAAACATTGGTCAATTGAGCAAGTTAGCCATGTTGTTTCCTGCCTTGAGTAATTTTGGACTAAGCAATAAATATACTTCTAAAATTCTTAAAAAAATATTGCGTATTGCGCCAGAGCGCTCGATGCCATTGTATTATAAAGAGACTTTATTGAGCTGGTATAAAAAGAATAGTAAAGAGCTGGCAATTAAAAATGAACAAAAAGGAAAAGTCTATTTTTTCTTTGATGAATTTACCAATTTTAATGATGTAGAAATTGGCATCAAGGCATTGAAATTACTTACAAAATTAGGCTACGAAGTAGATTATATCGAACATGTCGATAGTGGTCGTGCGCACATGTCGAAAGGTTTGATTTTGGAAGCACAAAAATTAGCGAAAACAAACGTTAGTATTTTCAGCACTTGGATTAATAAAGACGTTCCATTAATAGGAATCGAGCCTTCTGCTATTTTATCATTCAGAGATGAATATCCACGATTGGTAGAACGAAAAGATGTAGAAACCGCAAAAAAATTAGCCAAAAATTGTTTTATCATAGATGAATTTATAGCGCAGGAAATTGAAAAAGGAAATATTACAGCTAAGCAATTTACAACAGCTACTAAGATGATTAAACTACATGGCCATTGCCATCAAAAAGCGTTATCATCTATAAATTCGTCGATACAATTAATGAGCTTGCCAGAAAATTATCATGTCGAAAATATTACAAGCGGTTGCTGTGGCATGGCTGGCAGCTTTGGCTACGAGAAAGAACATTTTGAAGTAAGCATGCAAGTTGGTGAATTGGTATTGTTTCCTGCTGTTCGTAATGCACCAGCAGAAACGATTATTGCGGCACCAGGTACAAGTTGTAGGCATCAAATAAAAGATGGCACTCAAAAACACGCATTGCATCCAATAGAAGTATTGTATGATGCATTGCTATAATCAATTATTCTAATGCCATTTTTATGCTGATTATTTTTATACGAATGTTAATTTTTTCGGTGTATTTCAGTTAACCAGCGTAATATAAAAAATGCTTAGTTTTATCGCACGTCAATAAACGCATTTATATTATGCAGAGTATTCAAATTTATACAGTCAAAGTTTTTATCAATGTAGTTCGCAATATTTTATTTGTACATAAAACCGAACCGAATACCGTGCGTGTAGCTTTTGAGCGCTTATCTAACATTACCAAATATCCACGATTTGTAAAGAAAGAAGAATTAAATTATGCTGGCTGCGAAGCAGCTTGGTTCACACCTGATGGATATATCAAATCAAAAACAATTCTTTATTTGCATGGCGGTGGTTATGTTGTTGGTTCATACAATACACATCGAGCGTTGATTGCACGCATAGCACGGGCAGCTGCTTGTAAAGCATTAGCAATAAATTACAGAAAAGCGCCAGAACATCATTATCCATTAGCGATAGAAGATGCGCTGAATACATATAAGCAGATGATTGCTGATGGTTATGAAAATATTTTCATTATGGGCGATTCTGCTGGTGGTGGTTTGACCTTGGCTTTATTGCAATTAATTAAAAAACATCAGCTGCCAAAAGCAGCAGGTAGCGTGCTTTTATCACCATGGACAGATTTGACTATGAGTGGCGACAGTATTAGAACAAAAAAAGATGTAGATCCACTCATTACACCACAACTTATAGAAATATTTGCAAAGCGTTACTTTGCAGAGGCTGACCCAAAAGACCCATTGATATCACCTTTATTTGCAGATGTTTCCGATTTTCCACCGACTTTAATCCAAGTAGGCACCAACGAAGTATTACTCGATGATTCTACTCGATTGGCAAAGAAAATGAATGATGCAGGCGTGCCAGTTCAATTAGAAATATATAAAAACATGATGCACGTTTGGCAATACTTAGGTGGCATTGTTCCGGAAGCTAATAAAGCAATTGATGAAATTGGAGCGTTTGTAAAGTCAATTAGTGTCAGCACAACATCTGATAATTTAGATCGCGCGAATATTTATTAGTTAGTGGTAATGCTATATAGACTGTATTTTAATAAACATTCTTAATTATGAAAAATTTTATTGTACTATTTGTATTGTTAATAAAATTCAGTTTCATACTAGGTCAAAATTGTATAGATTCTTTATCAGATAACAATGTATTAATTCTTAAAAATCCTAATTCAATAATAAAATTTGCATCTGTAAAGAATAATAAATCTGACTTTTTTCTTTTAAAATGTAAAGACAATAAAATCAGTTCTGAATATCTAAATTCATTTAAAGAGAAGAGTTTATGTATTTGGAATGACAAAAAGTTAAAAAGAAATAAAAGGTCAATAATTGCAAATAGTGTAATTGGAGGAGTCTTATTAATTCCAGTTTTTGCGACAATTAAAAATCTACGGAATGACAGAGAACCTATTGGTCCATTAATTACAATATTTAGTTTAGCACCAATTTCAAGTACATTTGGTATAACAGCTATTGGACTTGGAATAAAAAGAGCAGTAATTCTTAAAAAATCAAAGAAAAATATTTTGAAATGTAATTTCTAAATATAGAATAAAGCTTTACCACCAATAAAAAATCGGCACTAGTTGTGGTAGATTTGTTGATTCAAGTTTTGTGCATTATATTTAATTTGTAAATAAGTGTTGATTGGTGCAAAATACGTATAACTAGCACCAATTTTCAGCCGTTAAACCCTCTTCTTGTTTTTAATTTTTATTATCAAAAATTATCAAGTTCAATTTCTTTTGTTAGTATGTTTGATTGCTTATTATAAATAATAATTAAACCTTAGTAGGAACACATTTTTTACAAAAAATAAAATTGTAAATTGCACTGATAAAACAATATAGTGTCCACGCAAATTTTAACACACCACGAAGCAATACAATTAGAGTGCGGCATTACCTTGCCTAAGGTAGATATTGCCTATTCTACATTTGGAGAAATGAATGCAGATAAAACAAACGTGGTTTGGATTTGTCATGCGTTTTCTGCTAATTCTAATCCAGAAGAATGGTGGCCAGGCATGGTCGGTGAAGGCCTATTTTTAGATCCTAAAAAATATTTTATTGTCTGCGCAAATATGTTAGGTTCTTGCTATGGAACGACAGGCCCATTGTCTGAAAATCCTGCTACTGGAAAAAAATATTACAAAGATTTTCCGACTGTAACAGTGCGCGACATGGTACAAACACTTACCATCTTACGCAAACATTTAGGCATAGAAAAAATATTTTTTGCTTGTGGTTTTTCTATGGGTGGTCAGCAGTTATTAGAGTTTGTCATTCAAGAACCAGATATTTTTGAAAACATTTTATTAGGCGCAACCAATATTCAGCATTCACCTTGGGGTATTGCCTTCAACGAATCACAGCGTATGGCCATTGAAGCAGATACTACATTTGGTGATGACAGCGACGATGCTGGTTTGAATGGCATGAAAGCAGCACGTAGTATTGGTTTAATCTCGTATAGAAATTACAAAGCATATAATATTACACAAGCTGAACCTGATAATAATAAATTGGAAAATTATAAAGCCTGTTCTTATCAGCGTTATCAAGGTGAGAAGCTGGCAAAACGCTTTAATGCCTATTCTTATCACATCTTGTCTAAGGCAATGGACAACCATAATATCACACGCAATAGAGGCAATGCAAAAGATGTATTGTCTGCCGTGAAATGCAATGTACTTGTGTTAGGAATTACTTCCGATTATTTGTATCCATTGGAAGAACAACAATTGTTGGCACGCTTGATTCCTCATAGCATGTTTGTAGAAATAGACTCAGATTATGGGCACGATGGTTTTTTAATCGAGAATGAGCAAATGTCTAAAATTTTAAGCGCATTTTTGAAAGTGTAATTAGCTTTCCATTTCTTTTAAAAACTTTGGCCACAATAATTTTTCGGCACTAGAAAAAAAGAAACCACGATGTCCAAATTTTTTGATGTCATAATCAGCAGCATATAAAGTTTCTATGGATTTGTCGGCTTGTGTATATAAATCTAAAATAAAGCGGCAACTTTTACGATTGGCAATTGCATCGTCAGCCAAATGGAATGCTTTCACAGGTGCCGTAATTGTATGGTAATATGATGGTATCTTTTTTTCTTCGAAATAGCTTGTGAAAAAATCAGGACGATAGCACCAGCTACGCAATTCTAAAATTATCTGTTTAGGAAAACCGCCACTAATGCCAAATGCAGCATTATTCATATAGCCATATTTCCAAATAGAAAATGGAACAATTATTTTCCAAAGAAAAAAGATGGCTATTCTCATAGCCAAAGAAAGATTTTTTACATAGCCATTTGCACAAGCTACTAAATATATTTTTTCAAATGCTGTTGCATTTTTAGTATAGCCTATAAACTGCCCGCCAGAGCTATGGCCAACAGCATATTTCTTTAATGTTGGATAGTTGTCGATAATAAATGCCGTAACACTTTCTATATCCTTCAACCAAACAGCATGTGTCACGTTTGATTGGTAATTATCGGCATCTGTATAGTCGTAAGTAATAGTGACGTATCCATTTTTTGTCATGTATTCAGCAAATTTCCAGTATATTTTTTGAGGAATACATGTGCCTGTGTTTATTTGCACTATGCCTTTGATGTTGTCATTGGGTGTGCGAACGGTGAGCATAATTTCATGACCAGAAGTAGAAGCAATTGCGATATTGGTTGTTGTCATAGCATTTAAAAATACTAAAATGATTTTGTAGTGCTTAATTAAATATTGAAATTTCTATTTTTATCAGTGTTGCATTTACCACTTTAATTCAGCATATTTATTTATTAAATTCAAGCTTTGCATTTTTGAAATAGCATGTAGTTGTGGTAATTTTAATAGACACTTTTCAATGACAAGAAAAACGATAATTTTAATAGGTTTCATTGGACTTAAATTCTTGCTGCAATACTTTCTAATAAGTAGTGAATATGAACTGCAAAGAGATGAGTTTTTGCATCTTGACCAAGCCAATCATTTAGCTTGGGGTTATCTTTCAGTTCCACCTTTTACATCTTGGATATCCTACATTATTCAAATGTTAGGTAACTCAATTTTTTGGGTAAAATTTTTCCCAGCTTTGTTTGGTGCTTTGACAATCTATGTGGTTTGGAAAGCAATAGAAGAATTAGGAGGAAATTTATTCGCATTGATTTTAGGTGCAACCTGTGTTTTATTTTCAGCACTATTGCGACTAAATACGCTGTATCAACCCAATTCTTTTGATGTCTTAAGCTGGACGCTTTTTTACTTCATTCTTCTAAAATATATCAAAACGGATGATGCCAAATGGCTTTATATTGGAGCAGCAGTATTTGCAATTGGCTTTTTAAATAAATACAATATTGTTTTTCTGTTGATTGGACTCTTGCCATCTTTATTGCTTACAGAACATAGAAAAATATTTTTAAAACCTACTTTGTATTTTGCCATCCTATTAGGCATGTTGCTAATTTTACCTAATCTTATATGGCAATACAATAACAATTTTCCTGTCTTTAAGCACTTAAAACAATTAGCACAAATTCAATTAGTAAATGTTAATAGATTTGATTTTTTGAAAAATCAATTGCTCTTTTTTATAGGTTCACTCATTGTCATCTTTTCATCATTTTATGCCTTCTTTTTTTATAAACCTTATCAAAAATATCGGATTTTCTTTTTCTCGATAATCTTTACATTAACAGCCTTTCTTTACTTTAAAGCAAAAGATTATTATGCCATTGGTATTTATCCTATTTACATTGCCTTTGGCTCTGTTTTTCTTGCAGATGTTTTAAATGAAGCTTGGAAAAAATTTCTACAGCCAATTGCAATTGCAATTCCTTTGCTATTATTTATTCCAATTTATAATGTTGCATTTCCAAATAAAAGTCCAGCGTACATAATTCAGCATTCAGACAACTACAAAAAGTTGGGTATGTTGCGTTGGGAAGATGGTAAAGATCATTCATTACCACAGGACTTTGCAGATATGCTTGGTTGGAAAGAATTAGCACAGAAAGTTGATAGAATTTATTTAAGTTTAGCAAACAAAAATAATACGCTTATTCTTTGCGATAATTATGGACAGGCAGGAGCAATAAATTTTTATACGAGCCAAAAATTACGAGCAGTTTCATTTAATGCTGACTACATAGATTGGTTTGATTTAACTAAAAAATATGAAAACTTAATTAGCGTAAAAGAAGCAGAAGAAGGAAGTGTTGAATTTCAAGAAACGTCGCCATTTTTTCTACATTCAACTCTTGCAGACTCAATAAGTAATCAATATGCCAGAGAATTTGGGACGAGGATATTTGTTTTCAAAGGTGCAAAAATTGACATTAGGCAAAGAATTAAAAATGAAATTGATGAAAATAAAAACTAAGGCTAAGAAGGCTTGGCATCAGCCATATCGCCAAGCTGAAAAACTTTAAACATAGATACAACTTGATACCAACAATAGTACACGATTTTTATAAATTATTCTATCCAGCGATTTGTGGTGGCTGCGATACTACTTTGGCAAAAGGTGAGCAGCAGCTTTGTTTTCATTGCAGATTGGCATTGCCGTTTACACAGTTTGAAAAAATCCAGAATAATCCAGTTGAACAATTATTTTTCGGACGAGTGCCAATTGAATTCGGCACTGCTTTGCTTTATTTTTCAAAAGCAGAAATGGTGCAACAGATTATGCATAATATAAAATATAACGATAAAAAAGATTTAGCTCAATTGCTTGGAAAAATATTAGGTGAACGCTTACAAAATATTGCAAGCCTACACGACGTTACTGCTATAGTGCCTGTGCCATTGCACGAAAGAAAATTACGAATGCGTGGATATAACCAAAGTGAATGTTTAGCAGAAGGTGTTAATGAAATTTTGAAAGTGGACATAGTAGTAAATGGAATACAGCGCATAAAACATACAGATTCGCAAACCAATAAAAGCATGATAGAACGCTGGGAAAATGTAAAAGATGCTTTTGAAATAAAACAAATTGAAAAACTGAAAAATAAACACATACTTTTGGTTGATGATGTGTTAACGACTGGTGCTACACTAGAAGCATGTGCGCTTACACTAATTGAAAAAGCAAATTGCAAAGTAAGTATTGCTACATTGGCCTTTGTTGCTGATTAATTATTTGATGAATTGATTATCTTTGATACAGATGAAAAGAACAGCAATAATTTTTGAGAAATTTATATCGTATAGAATGCTATTGCTTTTTGGTGTTTTATTTATTTTTTCCTTTACAGCATGTAAAAAAGAACAGCTCAATATTTCATCAGGTATTTCTTTTTCTACAGATACTTTATCTTTCGATACACTATTTTCAACATTGGGTTCGACTACTCGATTTTTTACCATAAAAAATACACATAAACAAGCTATAAAAATTTCCAATATACAACTCGCAGGCGGCATAACTTCGCCATATAGAATTAATGTTGATGGCGATGCTGGTACTTCATTTAATGATATCGAAATTCCAGCAAAAGATAGTATTTATGTTTTTGTAGAAGTAACAATTAATCCAACGGCAGCTAATTTGCCATTTATAGTGGAAGATTCAGTACTGTTTCAAACCAATGGCATTTTACAGCAAGTACAATTAAATGCTTACGGTCAAAATGCACATTTTTTTAACGGCGATTCTATTGAGAATAACACAGTTTGGAACGACGATTTGCCATATGTAATTCTGAACTACTTGCAAATAAAATCAGGTGCTTCGCTTAGCATTCAAGCTGGCTGCGATGTCTATTTTGGAAGCAATGCAGCATTACTAGTCGAAGGCGATTTGAACGTGAATGGCACAGACACTTCGAACATGGTTACATTCCGTGGCGTGCGTTTAGATAAAGATATTGCCGACAGAAGCTATGACGATTTTCCAGGTCAATATGCTGGCGTTTTTTTTCTGAGAAATAGCAATGGAAATATTGAGTACCTCAATATGCGTAATTCATTATATGGAATTAATGTTGGCAACATCAAAACATCAGATGACCCAGATGAAAACTTAGCGGCACTGCAAGCAATGAGTATTAGCAATGCACCAACATTGACCATTAAAAATTCAAAAATTTATAACCATGCTTTTTATGGCTTATTTGGCTTTTTAGGAAAAATATATGCAGAGAATACATTGATATATAACTGCGGAAAAAATGTCGTCGGCTTGTTTGATGGTGGCGATTATCAATTTTTAAATTGCACGTTTTACAATAGAAGTTCTGCTTATATTTCACATGCTAAAGAACCTTTATTGTACATGAATGATTATTTTAAAATTGGCGATAATACGTATGTTATTGCAGATGCGGCAACAGCAATATTTGAAAATTGTATCGTATCAGGCACCCTTGAAGAAGAAATTATAAAAGACGATATCACACAAAATCCATTGTCTATTTCAATGAGTTTTGACCACTGTGTGGTGAAAACAAAAGAGTCTTTGAATGCACCAACATTCCTAAATTGTAAAAATGAAAATCCTGTTTTTAAAGATATTTTCAAAAATGATTTCCATCTCAAATCTACATCGCCATGCGTAGGCTTTAGTACTTCCAATTTTCCAATAATTGACATTGATGGTTTTGCTAGAGCGAACACGCCAACAGATTGCGGTGCATATATTTTTCAGTAATGCACACATCGGAATAATTTACTATTGACTACCTATTTTTTTTATGGTAACTTGTTGATGTGAAAATTATATTCAGCAAGTTTTTACATAATATCTATTATAGCTTTCCGATACAATTATTCATCTTGCATTGGAATAAGCATTTATTTGTATTGCTGTTTTGGATAATTTTATTTCTATCCGTTTCGCAATCTTTTGGCGTAAGCTACGGCATTCCACTTTTGTTCCTTGATCCTGAATATGTAGGACACGTTAATTTCTTGAGCTTTGTGATTGTTGGTTTTTCAATGGGCGGTTTTATCATGGCGTGGAATATGTCTTTCTATGTGTTGAATAGTTATCGATTTGAGTTTTTGGCGTCTCAAGTAAATCCGTTTGTGCAGTTTTGTTGGAATAACTTTATTATTCCATTCTCGTTTGTCATTGTGTATATCGTGCAGTTAGTAAAATTTCAACATGCAGAAGCGCTATTGCCAGCAGGGAAAATTGTGGCAAATGTAATCGCATTACTTTGTGGAAATTTATTGATGATTATTGTTTCCAGCCTTTTCTTTGTTTTGTTTAATCATGATGTAGAAACATTTTTAGCTAAGCTAAGCGATAAAGCAAAAACATCTTTACTCGGTAAAAAAATACATTTAGATAAATTAGAATTCGGCACCACCTCAGCGGCACAGTGGCAAGTAGAGAAATTTATTGCCTTTCCATTTTCTATAAAAACTGTTCGAAATGCCGATTTTTATGATAAAAAATTAGTCGCAAAAGTATTATCGCACCACCATAGAAATGCGATTTTATTTCAGTGTTTAGCCATTTGTGGTTTATTGTTATTAGGTAAATTAATGGACAATCCATATTTCAGATTGCCAGCAAGTTCAGCGATATTCTTGATTTTTTCTGTGCTTGTTGTGTTTTTTTCTTTCTTGTCATTTTGGTTTCGCACATGGCGAACTGTTGTTGTCATTGTCTTCTTTTTTATTCTAAATATTTTGACGCAATACGATCTTGTTGTATATAAACATAAATTGTACGGTCTAAATTATTCTGCCCAAAAAATTAGCTATAATAATGAAGTGATAAATAATGCAGTGCACAAGCCACTCGTAGATGCTGATATTATTGCTACTAAAAAAATATTAGAAAATTGGAAGAAAAAAATGTACGATAAATATGGCGAAACAAAACCTAAAATGCTATTCGTCAATACGGCTGGCGGTGGTTTAAAAGCTGCATATTGGACTTTTTATTTATTGCAACAATTAGAAAACAAAACACAACAAAAATTATTTGACCATACTATGCTCATGACGGGCGCATCAGGTGGAATGATTGGTGCTGCTTACTTCAGAGAATTGTATTTACAACAAGCCACTCAGCCAGCTGTAAATTATTTAGACACAACTTATTTGCATAATATTGGACTGGATTTACTGAACGGAATGGCAACATCTATTGCCACAAATGACATTTTTTATCCTTGGCAATCCTATTCTTATGGTGGTTATAAGTATAAAAAAGATAGAGCTTATATGTTTGATAAAAAGCTCAATGAGAATACAAATTTTGTGCTGTCGAAATTATTACTCGATTATAAACAGCCAGAAACAAAAGCTCAAATTCCAATGATGATTTTAAGCGCGACCATCATAAATGACCAACGTTTTTTATTTTTTTCGCCTCAATCTATTTCTTATTTAATAAAACCATACATTAAAAATTCAAAAGGCTATGTCGATGATATGTCAACAGATGCTATTGAATTTAGACGTTTCTTTAAAACACAAGGCGCTGATAGTATTAATTTTATTGATGCTTTGCGCACAAATGCCACGTATCCATACATTATGCCTGCCGTGTATTTGCCAACCACACCAGAGATAAAAGCCATGGATGCAGGCATACGCGAAAACTCTGGATTGGCTGTATCTACAAGGTTTTACAGCGTATTTAAAGATTGGATAGATGCGAATACTTCAGGTGTGGTGTTTCTGTCATTTCGTGTTGATAATAAATTACACGATTTTACTGCACAAAAAAAACAAACGTACTTGTCAGAATTATTGTCGCCCGTAGGTAGCATTTTTAATAATTTTATTCTATTGCAAGATTATAATTCTGATGTGAGTTTAGCCTACTTAGAAAATGCGAGTAGCACTGATATTAATGTGCTCAATTTTAATTATGACCAAACGAGTAAACGCAAAAAAGCATCGATGAGTTGGCATTTGACCACTGATGAAAAACGTGATATAAAAAGCGCATTTTATCAAAAGAATAATCAATTAATGCTGGAGAAATTAAACGAACTTCTTCAATAGGAAATGCTATATCAATTCCAATAACACAATATTTTCAATGTGAAAGGTATGTGGAAACATATCGACAGGTCGGCAACGTGTCACTTTGTATTTTTCTGAAAACAATAACACATCGCGTGCTTGAGTTGAAGGATTGCAACTCACATATACAATCTTTTTCGGTGCAGCTTCCAGCAATACATTTACCACTTTTTCGTGCAAGCCAGCACGTGGCGGATCAAGCACTACAATGTCTGGCGTTGCATGTACTGCAATAAATTCTGGTTTTAAAATATCTTCGCAAGTGCCTACATAAAAATCGCAATTTTCGATTTGGTTTAATGCTGCATTCTCTTTTGCGTCAGCAATGGCATCAGGTATTTGCTCGATGCCAAGCACTTTCTTGCAATCATCGGCAATATATAAAGCAATACTTCCAGTGCCACAATATAAATCATACACAAAGTCGTTTTTGCTAAATCCACCAAATTCTTTTACTAAATCATACAGCCTTTTGGCTTGTCTGCTATTGGTTTGAAAAAATGATTTCGGACTAATTTTATATTTTATATTTCCAAGCTGCTCGATGATATGATTTTTGTTGTTGTAGCAAATCACATCTTGATCATAAATCGTATCATTCTTCTTAGTGTTAATGATATAATTTAGAGAGCTAATGTAAGGAAATGTATTTTGTAGATAATCCATCATGGCAGTAATTTCAGGCATTTTGTTTTCTGCAAAACACACAGTCACCATCATTTCATCAAGCGTCGAACTTCTAAAAATTAAATTGCGCATCAAGCCTTCGTGATGCTTTAAATTGTAAAAAGTATATTGATGTTGAATAGCAAACGAATAGACAGCATTGCGAATGGTATTTACTTTTTCATCTTGCAGATAACAGGTGTTAATATGCAAAATGGATGCGAAATTTCCTGCGGTATGGAAGCCTAATGCATTTCTGTTAAACGACTCACCACTATCGATTTGCTCACGCGTAAGCCACACGCGATTCGAAAATGTAAACTCCAATTTATTGCGATAAAATTCTGTTGCCTCACAAGCCAGAATAGGTTCGACGTTTTCCAGCTCAATTTTTCCAATTCTTCGAAATGCATCGAGCACCAACTGATGCTTCATTTCTACTTGGTAAGCATAGTCAACATGCTGCCACTTACAGCCACCACAAGTGCCAAAATGTTCACAAAAAAAATCTTTACGATGTGCAGATGCTTCTACCAATGTATCAATTTCGGCAACACCAAAATCCTTTTTCTTTTTTGTTACTTTAGCATGTATAACATCGCCTGGAATGGCTTTATCGATAAACCATACAAAATTATCTACTCGAGCAAGCCCTTTGCCTTCGGCAGCAATTGCTGTTACTGCTACATTTTCAATAATTGGATATTCTACTTTCTTTTTACGTCGCATATTTCTAAAAACTTGTTAAAATTAATCAAATAAATAATGACTTTGCTGTATAGATATTAAAGTCTGATAAAATTCAATACATTTGTTATAAATCCAATGATATGAAAAAAGCTCTACTCACGATTTTCGCTATTTCTTCTTTCGCCATAACAACAGCTTTCTCGCAATCAGAAACATTGTTTACAGTTGGCGACACGAAAGTGAAAAAATCAGAGTTTGAATATATCTACAAGAAAAATAATTTTTCCAACAAAGCAGATTTTAGCAAAAAATCACTCGATGATTATTTGAATTTATATGTCAATTTTAGGCTGAAGGTGAAAGAAGCTATGGCGCAAGGATTAGACACAGGTAGCCGTTTTAAAGAAGAGCTTACTGTGTATGAAAAGCAATTGTTAGAATCATACGTAGAAAAAGATGTATTGGATAAACTTGTCAAACAAGAATTTGAACGCTCAAAAACAGACGTGCAATTGAG
>JADKZZ010000133.1 GCA_020848475.1 Chitinophagales bacterium
ATTATTTGCAGTAAAAAAGGCAGTAAAAATACTAAATTCTTCAAATTACCAAAAAAAATAAGCCACCATGAGGTGGCTTTAGTGACCGCGGCACGAATCGAACGTGCGACCGACTGCTTAGAAGGCAGTTGCTCTATCCCCTGAGCTACGCGGCCAAGTGTTGACAAAAATCACATTAAATATATAATTTTCAGCAACGGAGTGCAAAGGTATCTATAAATTGAGTAATTTCCCAAAAAATCACTTTAAAAAATTATGTCCGAAGTAAATATTCAAATTGAAGACAGCTGGAAAGACGCTTTAAAAAGAGAATTTGAGCTACCCTACTTTACGGAGTTACGGCAGTTTTTGCATACAGAAAAACAAGAAGGCAAAATTATTTATCCGCCAGGAACGCTAATTTTTAATGCTTTTAACACCACACCATTAGCACAAGTAAAGGTTGTTATAATTGGCCAAGACCCTTATCATGGCGCTGGTCAAGCACATGGTTTATGTTTTTCCGTACAACACGGAATTAAACCACCGCCGAGTTTAGTCAATATTTACAAAGAATTATATGCTGATGTTGGATTTAAAATTCCGACACATGGCTGCCTCCAAAAATGGGCAGAACAAGGCGTTTTTTTATTAAATGCTATACTTACTGTAGAGTCAAACAAACCAGCATCGCACCAAAAAAAAGGCTGGGAAAATTTTACAAACGCTGTTATTCAAAAACTTTCAGAGCAAAGAAATGGGCTTGTATTCCTACTTTGGGGAAATTATGCACAACAAAAAGCAACATTAATAGATGAGAAAAAACACACTATTTTAAAAGCAGCACACCCTTCGCCATTTTCTGCCTATAATGGTTTTTTGGGTTGTAAACATTTTTCCAAAACGAATGAAATATTACAAAGTCAAGGCATTGCTCCGATTGACTGGCAGGTTTAAAATTAAATTATAGATACGTAGAAATTTATATCTTTAAAGTTATATCTTTTCAAAATTACAAAATCTAAAAAGAAAAAATATTAATACATTTACAACATGGCTTTAAAAAATATCCGATATAATTTTACACCCGTTGAGCATTGTATCATGTGTGGTGAGCGTGTGGCTACACATAAGGTTTTGGGGAAACGCATGAATCAATCGCAAGGTAAAAACCCTAAAAATAAAGTTGGTATTACAACATCTGTACTGCAATGTAGCCAGTGTCATTTAATATATTCTAATCCACTGCCCGTTCCGTTTGACATACAAGATCATTACGGTGTTCCACCAGAATCCTATTGGAAAGAAAGCTACTTCGTAACAGACGAAAAGTATTGTCAAAAAGAAATGGATCATCTAAAGCAATTAATGGATATTAAACCCGGAATGAAAGCCTTAGATGTAGGTGCTGGTTTAGGTAAAGGCATGCTTGCCATGCAACGCATTGGCCTTGACGCTTACGGATTCGAACCATCAGAACAGTTTTATGAAAGAGCGATACATAAAATGGGAATCGCACCAGAAAAGCTAAAAATCGGCATGATAGAAACCGTTGATTATCCAGAAAATGAATTTGATTTCATTATGTTTAGTGCTGTTCTAGAACACATCTATGATCCAGCAGCTGCAATAATGAAAGCCATGAAGTGGTTAAAACCCAATGGTATTATTTTCATCGATGTTCCATCAGCTCATTGGCTAACTAGCAAGATTTTAAATTTCTATTATAGAATTACTTTTTCAGATTATGTATGTAATATCAGTCCGATGCACGACCCATTTCATCTGTATGAATTTAGCATAAAATCATTTGAAGCACATGCTCAAAAAAATAATTATGAAATCATTTCATATTCGTATGAAGTATGTAGTACTTATTTACCAAAATCTTTAGATTTTATCATCAAACCAATAATGAGCAAAACAGACACAGGCATGCAATTAGATGTCTGGTTGAGAAAGAAGAAATAAAGTCTTATTTTTATGGCATGAATAAAATTGCTATTTTCCCTGGCTCTTTCGACCCTATCACTATTGGTCACGTCGATATCGTCAATCGTGCGATTCCGCTTTTTGATGAAATCATCATTGCAATCGGCATCAACACGCAGAAAAAATATCTTTTCTCTTTAGAACAACGAATTGCTTGGATAAATAAAGTGTTTGCAAACGCACCAAACGTAAAAGTTGAATCATATACAGGATTGACTGTCAATTATTGCAGAGAAAAAAAAGCGAAATATATCATACGTGGCATTCGTTCTTCTGCCGATTTTGAATACGAAAAGACAATTGCTCAGCTCAATAAAATGATGATGCCTGAATTAGATACGTTCTTAATTCTCTCCTCGCCGGAATTGTCAGCCATCTCATCGACAATTGTTCGCGAAATCATCATCGGTAAAGGTGATACAAGTAAATTCCTGCCAAAAGAAGTGGATATTTCAAATGTAACTATTTAAATCGATTATGATTTTGAGCTATTTTCCATTGATTTACAAAATGGTAATCAATCAATTATTTTTCAGTATTAGCATTATTAAAAATAAATCACTAAATTTGCGTTCCGAATTTTCGGATAACTAAAACCTGAATGCTTTTTTAGCAAGACAGGAATAAAAACTAAAACATATTTTTATATGGCAACAAGATTAAGATTACAAAGACATGGTGCAAAAGGTGCTCCATTCTACAAAATTGTAGCGGCAGACAGCCGTGCAAGAAGAGACGGTAAGTACATCGAGCAAGTAGGTACTTACAATCCAACTACTATTCCTGCAACTATCATCTTAGACGTAGATAAAGCAGTAAAATGGTTACAAAATGGTGCTGAGCCTACTACAACAGTAAAAGCTATTCTTTCATACAAAGGTGCTTTATACAAAAAACACTTATTGCGTGGTGTTAAATTAGGTGTTGTAAAAGCAGAAGACGTTGAAACAAAATTCAATGAATGGGCAGCACAAAAAGACGGCAAGGTATTAGACCACAAAGCAAAAGCAGACGCTAAAAAAATAGAAAAAAATCTTGCGGTTGTAAACACACCTGCTAAGGTAAAAGAAGTGCCTGCAGAGGAAACTCCAGCTACTGAAAACACAGAAGAAGCTGGCACTGAAGCTAACACTGAAACAGCTGAATAAGCAACATAAAATTGTATAAAATCCCGGCTTTATGTCGGGATTTTTTATTTAAGTTATTAACTTTAACAAACAAATACTGCAAGTATTAATGGAATTAATAAAAATTGGAAAAATTGCTAAAACACATGGATTTAAAGGCCATATAAAAGTGTATATCGACGAATTTTACATGAATGACTTTGAAGATATGCAAGCCATTTTCATTAATCAACTTCCCTATTTTATAAGCAAAAAAGATATCAATTCCAATTCACAAGCTATTCTATTGTTAGAAGATATTGATACCAAAGAAAAAGCACAAAAACTGCAAGGCAAAGAAATTTTTGCTAAAGACGATGATTTGACAGAAATATTAGATGGAAATGAATACGACGAACTTATTAATTTCGTACTCATGGACAAATCAAGCAGCAAAAACGGGAAAATTATCGAAATTATAGAAATGCCTTTTCAATTTTTAGCAAAAGTACAACTCGAAGATAGAGAAACATTGATTCCTTTAAACGATGATTTTATATTATCAATCAATAGAAAAAATCGCATTGTAGAAATGTGTTTACCTGAAGGAATATTGGACATTAATTGAATATAAGAATACAAAAAATGCGTATCGACATACTTTCAGCCGTTCCTGATTTAATGCAAAGTTTCTTTGCGCATTCTATTTTGCAGCGCGCAAAGGATAGAAATTTATTAGAAATACATTTGCATAACATTCATGACTATTCGAAAAAGAAATATAAACAAATCGACGATTATCAATTTGGTGGTGGAGCAGGCATGGTCATGTCAATCGAGCCAATTCTTACATGTATTGAAAAATTGCAAACAGAACGCAAGTACGATGACATCATATTTATGACACCTGATGGCGAACTATTAGAACAAAAAATGGTAAATTCGCTGTCCTGAAAGCAAAATATCATCATATTAGCTGGTCATTACAAAGGAATTGATGAGCGTTTGCGCGAACATGTCATTACTAGAGAAATATCAATTGGAAGCTACGTACTGTCTGGAGGCGAACTGCCGGCTGCTGTCCTTGTCGATGCAATTGGAAGGCTAATTCCTGGCGTTTTAAATGATGAAACTTCTGCTTTAACAGACTCTTTTCAAGATAATTTATTGGCACCGCCAGTGTACACACGGCCGTCAGACTACAAAGGTTGGAAAGTGCCTGAAATACTACTTTCTGGCAATGACAAACTAATTGCAGAGTGGCGCCACCAACAAGCACTGGAACGCACACAACAGCGACGACCTGATTTATTAGAAAACGATTAAATAACATTGCATTTCATAAAAATCTACGTATCTTTGCACACGCTAAAATCTACAGCCATGGAAAAGGTAAAAGAATTGACTAAAAAACTAACAGAAACAAAACAAATCCCTGATTTTAAGGCAGGTGACAACATAAACGTACACTACAAAATCATTGAAGGCTCAAAAGAGCGTATTCAAATTTTCCGCGGTGACGTTATTCAACGTAAAGGCACTGGTGCTACACAAACATTTACAGTTCGTAAAATATCGAATGGTGTTGGTGTTGAGCGTATTTTTCCTTTATTATCACCAAACATCGATAAAATCGAAGTAAATAAAATTGGTAAAGTACGTCGTGCAAAAATATTCTACATCAGAGAATTAAAAGGTAAAGCATCTCGTATTAAAGAATTAGTGAAAACTTCAAAATAGTATTTCCTACAATATAATACGTATAAAGTCCTGCAAATGCAGGACTTTTTTATTGCAAGAGTGCGAAGTTCAATATTTATGGTTTAAGTGTAGAATTGTTTATATATTCAAGCATTTCTCATTTTTTATACTTCTAATTATTATAGTACAATTATTCTAACAAATTAAAGAGTAAATCAAATTAAATATCCAATACAAGCAAATAGAAAATATTCAAAAAATGAAAAGTTATAAAATAAAAATGCCTCCAATATGGAGGCATTTTTATTTGAAAAGATTATAGATTATTCACCACTTAAGTAAATATCTACACGACGGTTCATCGCTCTATCTTCTTCTTTATTTTGTTTTTCAGTTACCCAAGAATTTTCACCATAAGGCAACAACAATACTCTTTGAGAGATACCAACACCTTCTAAGTAGCGTTTAACAGCATCACAACGTTTAGCAGATAAAACTTGATTATAAGTTGTACCACCTTCGCTAGATGCATTACCAGCTAAGTAAATGAAATAGTTACCTTTCATTTCTGCTAATTTACCTTTAAATGCATCAATACTTGCTTTAGCTTCGTCAGTCAAATCAGCTTTGTCCACTTCAAAGTAAACAGAACCAAATTTTTTGTACACGATATTATCTAAGCGTTGAGCAACTTTTTCGATATCAGAAGTATTTTTCTCAGATGCAGATTTAGCTTCATTCGCTGTTTTCTCTACATTAGTTAAAGCATTTCCTAAAGAATCTACTTTAGCATCTACTTCGTCAATTTTCTTAGCGTTGTCGTCTGTTTTTTGATTTACTTTCGCAATTTCATCATCTGTACGTTTTTTGTTTTTCTCAAATTCGTCTTGATCTGTTTTGCGTTTCAATCTAAAGCTTAACAAGATTTCGTGTGTAGAACCTAAGTTAGCAAATGATGTATTGAAGCTTTTCTTGCCGACAGGTGCTTTAAATGTATAGCTTATGTTTACAAGCTCTTTAATACCAACACCTGCAGTTGCATGAATACCAGCTGCATTAGAGTAAATCCATCCTTTGTCACTGTTACCTGTTGGTTTCATACCACCACCATTTTTGTAACCTACAGCAAACCATACCAATTTTTTATATTGAGCCATTAAGGTCAAGTCTAAATAAACAGGTAATGATTTTTTGATAAAGTTGATTTGTGCAAATGGTGATAAAGTCCACTCTTTCTTTTTACCTAATTTAGCATCATAGCTTACCATGAACATGTATTGACGTTCAATTCTAGTATAGTGACTAAACTGAGGATCAGTAGTTTTGAATCTAACTTTGTTTCCTAAAACTTGAGGAACAGAGAAACCAACATTTAAACCTTTCCAGTGGTAGTTAATACCAAGAGATAAGTCGAAATTTACACTTCTGCCATTAGCTGTCAATGGGTCATTCGCATCTTCTGGAGTGAAGTTATGTAAGCCTATTGAGTTAACTCCTGCTTGTAAGCCAAAAGATAAAAAATGTGTTTTATCTTTTTTGAACGGTAAGTGATAAGCGTATGCTACGCTACCGCCAGTATTTTGCCATTGAGGCGTTGTTCTGTCATGGTAGATAGTTACACCTAGCGCCATATTTCCAGACTTGATACGTCCGTCCCAAGAACCATACGTTGTGATAGGGCCATCAGGTTGTCTATCATGTTGTTTTTGGAATCCTAGGTTTATACGTCCGCCATCTAAATCCGTCCCTGCACGGGCCGGATTATAGAAGAACGGATTAAGAAAATAATTGTTAAACACTGGTAGCTGTTGTGCATCCGATAATTGGATTCCTGCGACTAACAAGGCTACTAAGCTGATGATTTTATGTATTTTCATTGTTATGATTTTACTTAGATTATTAATTCGCTTCATTCCTAATTATCTTTTAATGTGTAATGCACCTTTATACGTTTTGTTTGGCGTTACAATAACGAACCAATAAGCACCTTCAGGTAAGGTTGTACCTTTATATGTACCATCAAAGCCGTTATCATTGCTGTACGCTGTAGTTGTGTAAACTAATGCACCACCTCTTGCATATATCTGAACTGTATATGGTATTTGAGCATTATTCAAGTTCTCGATATGCTGTATAAACCATGAGTCGTTCAATCCATCACCATTTGGTGTAATGATATCTGGAATAATTAAGTCTAGAGAAGGTATTACAGTAATTTCTATTGTATCCTTGTCTGTACAGCCGTTTTTATCCCAAATTGTGAATACCATTACGTAAGGATTAGGAACTGGTAATTCAGTAAAGTCAACGTATGGATTAGGAATATTATCAATATTTACTAATTCATTAGGAGTCCAGTTGAAAGTAATACCAGGTAATATTGGTAATGGACCATTATCAGAAGTACCATTCAATTGGAAGATTGTACCTTGAATAATTGATGTATCATCACCTGCATGAGCAATTGGATTAGCCCAAACAATTACATCAGTAGTAGCAGAGTCTGCACAACCACCAGGTAAAGTAACTGTTACTGTATAAGTACCTGTTTGGCTAGGGCTTGCAGGATCCAATGTAGGATTTTTACCTGTTGCTGTCCAACCGTTAGGACCTGTCCAAGTATATGTAGCACCAAATACGTTTGTAGCATTTAATTTAATTACGCCACCTTCGCAAATTGGACCATCATTATCAGCAATCACTTTATCAGGGAATGTGTAGATCTCAACTAACTCGCTGTACACTTTAGAAGTACAACCTGTTAATGTATCTGTAACTACTAAAGTATAGAAACCTTGGTGATCAACTTCCGTTACATCAGCAATTGAAGGATTTTGTTCTGTTGAACTCCAACCATTAGGACCTGACCATTGGTAAGCATATGGATTACCCTCTCCTACATGTGTAGTTAATTGTAATGTTTGGTGTTCGCACAATGGAGCATTACTGCTAATGCTATCAACTGTCGGAGCAGCATTAACGATAAGTGTTACTCTAGAAGAATCTGAAGTGCAACCATCAATCGTTACAGAAACAACATACTCGCCTGACATTGCTGCAGTAGCATCTGTTATTGTAACACAGTTACCATTGAAAATAAATCCGTTTGGACCTGACCAGTTAAACACCGCACCAGCTTCTGGAGTAGAAGCACAGAATGTTATTGTACCTCTTTCACAAACAGATAAAGTACCTTCTGGTAACACTGGAGCAACCGGTTTTTCTCTGATAACTACTGTAGTATAAGTTGCTTCAGAAACACAACTTCCAATAGATGCAGTTACACTATATAAACCACTTTGAGCTGGTGTAACGTTTGTAATTGTAAATGTTGTATCTGTAGTTGTTCCTAATAATGAACCATCTGGACCATACCAATTGTATTGAACACCAGTGCCAGCAACAGTAGTACAAGTCAATACTAAATCACCTTCACCACATACTGGAGTATTGCTATTGATGATTGGTGTAGCAGGAGCTTCTGTTACTGTCAATACCACTTCTTCAGCAGCACTTTCACAATTATCTTTTGTACAAGTTGCATAGTATGATGTTGTAGCTACAGGAGCTGTTACATTTAATACTGAACCAACATGAATCATATCTGTTAAAGCAGCATCGCTATACCATCTGATTTCACCATCACAAGATGCTGTTAGTACGGCATCATCACCTTCGCAAACGGTTACATCTTCAGCAACTGGTGCCTCAGGAGTTTCTGTAACAACTAATGAAGCTGTACCAAAGTCTGACAAGCAGAAGAATGGATCACCTGTAGTGGCGTTAAACCAAACATGGTTAACTGTAGCTCCGATATCATAAGTACCAGGAACAGAGTAATCATAATCTTCACCGAAAGGACCAGTACCTCCTTTAGGAATAGTAATTGAAACAGCAGATTCAAAAACACCATTCCATGGGTCTAGTGCAGCAGTAGCTAAATCTAATGTAGTCAAAGGACCACTTACTGTTCCTGTATTATCTGTGAATTGTACGATTGCTTGAGCAAAAGTAAATACATCGAAGAAATCTTCAATTAAATCGTGAGGGAATGTAACATGTGCAGTAAGTGTGATTGTTTCATCTGACTCACAAACTGTTACATCATCTACTCTTGGAGCCGGGAACTCAGGTGTTGCATATACATCAACAAAGTTCATTTGGCTATGGCAACCAGTAACTGGGTCAACTGCATCGAAATAGAATCTTGTCCAAGATGCGATTTCTGGTGTTGTAAACTCACCATTTCCATCAAAGCCGAAGAATCCAGTAACTTCATCTAAGCCACCTTTATCTAAGTACCAGTGAATTTCATCACCGTTAGAATTAGAAGCAAACAATACTGTTGCATCATCCCAACATGTTACATAGAAACCTTCTTCCGCCTCAGGCATTTCTGGACGCTCGTTTACTGTTACGACAACTGTTGTTGTAGGGCTTAAGCAAGTACCATTATTATTTACAACATACAATGTAGTTGTAGCATTTAAAGGTTGTGTAGTATAAGTAGCACCAATATGTAATAATGTAGATAAAGCAGCATCAGCATACCATTCTACTTGACCAATTGGGTTAGTTACTGTTAATGTAGCTGAAGAACCAGCACAAACAGCATCAAAACGAGCAACAATTGGAGCAGTAGCTTGAGGTAATACGTTTAATACTACTGGCGTTCTGCTATTTGAACATGTACTGACAGAATCACATTGCGCATAGAAAGTATATGCACCTGGTGCTAATGTATCGTATTGGTTTGGCAAGAATGGAGAACCCGTTCCTACTTGAGTGCCACCTGTTGGAGAATCCCACCATGTAAGTACGTTACCCGCAACTAAATTATCTACTGAGTAAGTAATCTCTAATGAAGCAGAAGCGATTTCACCACCATCTCCACCGAATAAGTCATCAATATTCAATGTCCAAATACCTTGTGCTGGTGTTGTGTTGAATACTGTAAATGTTTCATTTGGTCTATATGATCCCGCAGGAATATCCATATCAAAACCAGAAATTGGATTTACTGTAGCTGCTGCAGCATCGTCAAACGTATAAGTCACAACATCTGTACCAGCAGTACCATAGTTATCGCTACCTAAACCGTTATCATTAACGATTTCAGCAGTTGCAGCACTCGGAGATGTAAGGCTTAAGAAAACGTCTCCAGCCCAAGTATGTGCCATTTCTACAGTAGCTGTTACTTTAGTAACTACTGCGCCAGCAGGTAATGCTGAAGCATCGAATGTAATAGATTGTGGATTTGGAGAAGGTCCGATTGGAACAGGGAAGCCAACTGAAGGTAAAGTACCTCCAATATTTGCAGTTGCAGAACTACCTGATGTATAAGATACATTTAAAGTAGCACTTTCAATTACACCAGCATCAATTCCGAATAAGTCTTCTACATCTAATGTCCAAGAGCCAGAAGGATCTTCGCCGTTAAACGCAGACAACGCGCTATAAGGGAAATAAGTACCAGCAGGGAAATCATAAGTAGAACCTAAACCAGGTGTAAGTGTGTTTGGGCCTGCATCATCAAAAGTATAGGTTGCTGAAACAGTACCATTACCTGTACCAAAATTACTACTTAAAGTACTTAGCCAAACAGGGTTAGTTACATCTACAGATGTAGCTGCAGGTGATGTTAATCTTAAATAAACATCAGCCGCCCAAGTATGTCTCATATTTAAAGTAATAGACACATTGTCAATTGTAGCACCAGCAGGAATTGCTGAAGCATCAAACGTCATTGAGCCTGAATAACCTTCATCTGGACCAATCGTTAAACCACCGCCACCAGCAACGCCAGGAATGCTAACTGTTGTAATAACAGGAACAACACCGCCTGCATTTTCGCATGCTGCTTGAAGACCCTCACCTGGAGGAACTGTTTGTCCAAGACAAATTGTATAATCTTGCGCTGCATAAGGCATTTCAGCTGGAGGATTAACGAATACTTCCACAGCTGTAGCTTCGCTTTCGCACTCACCATATTTAGCTGTTACATAGTAGGTAGTTGTTGAAGAAAGTGCTGGTGTGTTATACTCTGCACCTACTTGAACTGCATGTGTTAAACCAGCATCATCGTACCAAGTTAATGTTGCGCCATCTTCACCAGTTGCTACCAATGAAGTAGATTGACCCACGCATACTGTATCTACAGCAGCGGTTGGTGCATCTGGTGTATCATTTATAGTAAGATAAAATGGAACTAAATCGCCATCACAATAAACAGGATTGCCATCTAAGTCATCAAAATAGCTATTTGACAATTGTCCATAGAATAAATATGTACCAGGTGCAATTGCTGGAGACAAACCTAACGAAAAGGAAGCATCGAGCCCATCAAAAGGAAGAACACCGAATAAGTTAAAACCGCCATCATAAATGACTAAGTTGGCATCATTTGCTGGATCCCAGCCTGTTAAAGTTGTATGTACAAAAAAATCAACAAAAGGATCTCCTTCACAAGCTTCCGCATCGTCAATAGCGATTTCAGGTTTATCCACAACATCTACTATTGCTGGAATAACTGGTCCCGTACATACTCCGTCATTTACTCTAACATAATACACTGTCGGTTGTGTACTTGACAAATTAAAGAAATATGTTCCAGCAGGAACTGTTGAATTAATAGCAACAAAATCTGGATTTAGTGATACATCGTAAAGTTCACCGCCACCTAAATCATTAATTCTTATTTGAGCTTCTCCATCAAAACAAGCTAAAGAAACATCAACATCAGGAGTTGGCAATTGAGGGCGAACAGTCACATTAATTGCTGTTGCCGCACCAATACAACCACCCGCTTGATCCATCTCAGCTACATAATAGGTAGTGCTCGCTGTTAAAGGAGGCGTTGTATATTGCGAACCATAAGCAATTGGAGACATTAATGAAGCATCGTCATACCAAGCAAACATATTACCTGGCACACTTGCATTAGAAGTAACCGATAAAGAGGCTGTGGCATTATAACATACTTCTACATCTACCGCAGCAACTGTAGGAGCAGGAAGACCTGCCGCTGCATTTACAACAGACATAGTACCGAAGATGGTATAACCATTCGCCATAGTTCTAGACCATGCACCGTTAGCTACTGGTATATTAAATAATTGGACACCGCTGTAGTCTTCATCATTATCCAAACAACCTGGGTCATAAGTATCGTTGTTACCGCAAGCGATATTATCTTCTTCCCAGCTTGAAGCTCGAATATTCACAAATGTAGCGCCACAAACTGTAGTACTAAATACTTGCTGTGGTGTTCCCCATGTGTGTGATCCAGCCATTACATTGTCTAGGCCTCGGAAGTACACAGGTGAATAAGTAGCATCTGTGTTTAATTTACCTTCGAGTAGCCATCTAGGGTCAGGAGAACCTGTAAATGAACTACAGCCACCGAGTCCTTGGTCGGAGCATTCGTCATCAGAACCACCAGTCCAAGTGACAGTAATTGTCTGGAATTGCTGTGCACTCAATGGTTTTTGTAGCCCAAACATGAAAAGAAGCAGCAATAGGCTGCAATAATTTTTCCAGTTAGGCGTTTTTGTTAAAAATCGTTTTTTCATAGGTTAATAATTACGTGGTTTACTAATCATATTATATAAATTAATCGGTTTTATTTTTTCATTTTGTTAATTGCTTAACAAAACACAGTCGCTAATTTAACATTTTTTTATAATTGTGTGCAAAATAATGCTATTTTTTGTCAACTTCTAACAAAAATATCCACAATAAAGCATTCGCTTCCATTTCTAATGTTTGATAATAGCCAATACTATTCATTAGTTTGCTATCATTCAAGTCTGTTTCACCAAGCGCTAATGGGGTTGAAATGTCTTTCAATATAAAGTATGCTAAAGGTTCGATATTTATGTTTTCAGCTGGCTGATACTTATTCATACGAAGTACTTTTAAAGATAAAAATTTATGGTAGTTCCAATCCTCTTTATCTTTTACATACTTATTATATAACAAATTAGCAAAAAACTGTTCTGTTTTTTCTAATTTACTTTTTTGCTGAGCGCTCAAATTATGAGAATTGTATTTCTTTAGAAAATAAATATTGTTTAAAGCATAGTAAGGTCCTAAGAATTCATCAACAGTAGCTTGCTCTTCGAGTTGCTCTACAATATCATTGGGCAATTTTACGGATTGTGGATATATACAATAAAATAGTAATTTTCTTATTGGAAGCAATTTGGCTTCTTGAATACAATCTTCTGTAATAATTGCATTTTCATGTAAGAGTTTACTATACAAATAAAAGTCTTTATAGTAGTAATCATTTAAATTAGCAATATAACTTTTGGTTTGAAGATTAAAAGAGTCTAATTGATGCGTACGTTTTAAGTAGGCTAATTCAGCAAAAGTTTCTTGTTTGATTTTTAATTGATCTAAGAATGAAGTTTTTCTGTATAAAACTTCAGCAGCCAATTTATATTGCTCTTTAGTCAATTGAGCTTTACAAGTAGTAGAGAGAAAAAGTATAAGTGCTAAGTGTAAAAAATTTTTCATAGAATAGTTCTCGCAAATATGTGAGAAATATTTTTAATAAAAAAATTTTTTTTACATTTTATTTATAATCGTCTTCTAACAGATTTTTCAATTCTTTTCGCGCAAAGAATATTCTGCTTTTAATAGTACCTAATGGTAGATTTAATTGTTCTGCAATTTCATGATATTTATAACCTTTGTAGTGCATTAAAAAAGGCACTCTAAGTTCATTTGAAATTTTCATCAAAGCGTTGCGAATATCATTCATTACAAATGCTCTTTCTCCTGCATTGCTAATTGTTGATGAGGTGTTTATATAATATAGATTCGCTGTGGTATCAATGACTGTATTTCGCTTTGATTTTTTTCTATAATCATTAATAAAAATATTTTTCATGATGGTGAATAACCAAGCTTTAATATTGGTGCCTTCTTGAAATTTATCTTCATTAACTAATGCACGTACTATGGTTTCTTGAATCAAATCTTCTGCATCATAGATATTACTTGTCAGACGCATTGCATGTGGCTTTAATACCGTTGTCGCTAGTTTCACTTCTGATTTAAAATTAATATCATTCATATTGTATATTTTAATCTTTACAAAATTATGTCATTAAGGTTTTACTTAGTGTTAATTTTGTCTAAATAAGAACTATTGATGTGCATATAGATTTTTTCTATCATAAAAAATAAGACTACAAAACTCTTTCTATCAAAATATGTAACCATTAAATAGAAAGCCTAAAATATTACTGTTGTAGAAAATAACATAAGTAAAGAAAATTGTGCTCACAATTAAAAGAAAAAAGATTTCACTACATTTAAAAAAAATAAACTAATGAAATCACTTTATTTTACAGAAGAACATGAGTTATTCAGACAGAGCGTTCGCCAATTTGTGCAAAAAGAAATATTGCCTTATGGCGATCAATGGGAAAAAGATGAAAAAATACCACGCGATTTATTTTTAAAACTAGGCGAACAAGGATTTTTAGGCATCAATCACGAAGAGGCTTACGGCGGTTCAAAAGCAGATATTTTTTATACTTGTGCCTATCTCGAAGAATTAGCAAAATGTGGCTATGCTGGCGTATGTGCTGCTGTAAGTGTGCATCAATATATGGCAACAAATCATTTAGCGGAAGCTGGCAGCCACGAAATAAAAGAAAAATTTTTAAGACCATCTATCGAAGGTAAAAAAGTTGGCGCGATTGCTGTTACTGAACCTTTCGGTGGCTCCGATGTGCAAGGTATGCGCACTACTGCACAAAAAGATGGCGATCACTATATTATCAATGGTTCAAAAACATTTATCACTAATGGTCATTTCTGTGACTTCGTTGTTGTAGCATGTAAAACAGATAGCAATGCTGGTATAAATGGCATTAGTCTTATTATCGTTGAACGCGACACACCTGGTTTTACTTCTTCGCAATTAAAAAAAATCGGATGGCATTCATCAGACACTGGAGAATTAGCATTTGACAACGTCAAAGTTCCTGTAAGCAATTTAATCGGAAAAGAAGGAATGGGATTTTTTTATATAATGGAGAGTTTTCAAATCGAAAGATTGGTGGCTGGTATCATTGGTATTGGCGGTGGAGACCACTGTTTGGAAGAAACATTAAAATACATGAATGAACGAGAAGCTTTTGGACGACCAATAAAAAAATTCCAAGTTTTACGCCATGAAATTGTACAGCTATATACTGAACTCGAGGCTGGTAAACAAATGACATATAATACTTGCTGGTTAATGCAAAACGGAGAAGTTCCTGTGAAAGAAGCATCAATGGTAAAATTATATATGACTGAACTTGGAAACAAAATTGTAGATAAATGTTTGCAAATGTTTGGTGGTTATGGATACATGGAAGATTTTCCAATTGCACGTGCATATAGAGATGCGCGCGTAGGTACAATTGTTGGTGGAACTACGCAAATTATGCGTGAAATATTATCTAAAATAATCATCGACGATATTCGATATAAGAAAGTATATAGCAATGATAGTTCAGTAGCAGCAGCTTCAAATTCAAATAGCACAAACAATGAAAAAAGTTGGGGAAATCCAAGTACTGCAAAAGAAATTATTGCTTCCATTCCATTGCGAATAAAAAAAGAAAAAGCTGCTGATTATTCAACAACATTCCAATTTGATATCGCTGGTGAAACAGGCGGACAATACACATTATTTGTCAACAAAGGTGATGCAAAAATAGAAGCTGGATTGAACGGTACTCCTGAATGCATTATTACAGCAGATGCCAAAGTTTACGAAGATATTGAACTAGGCAGAATGGATCCTACAATGGCATTTATGGGTGGTCAAATCAAAGTGACGAATATTGGCGCAATGATGCAATTCGCAAAATATTTTCACAGAATTCAATAGTTAGAATTCAATTCTAATACAATTCCACAATAAAAAAAAATCTCCGGTTTATGCCGGAGATTTTTTTTGTGTTTATCTTGATGGTTTTATTGTTTCACCACTTTGTGGTAATACACTTCCTCATCAACATTGATTTTAATAATATAGATGCCTTTGGCAAATGTTTCTATCTGTAATTCTTCATATACTGTTCGCGTTTGTGCTATCGTTTTCACATACAATTCTCTGCCCTCTGGTGTGTATATACTGATGCCTACTGATGCTGTTTTCAATAAGCTCAAGTCTAACACCAATCTGCCTTCCGTCGGATTTGGATATATCGACAGCTCTTTGATGCTATTCGTATTATTCTTGATGCCTGTC
>JADKZZ010000134.1 GCA_020848475.1 Chitinophagales bacterium
AGATAGTAGCTTATCTGGCAATAATTGGATAATTTCCGTCGCATTCATATGCAAATGTTATCCTTATTCCTAAATACAGCTTATCTATTTATTCAGAGTATGTGAATCTTCCGAACACTTATGGTGTGAACACCAGCAATAGAGAACTGTCGTTCCCATAAAATTGTCATTCCCACGCGAATGTCATTCCCACGAAAGTGGGAATCTCATACATCAAATCTGAGAAAAAAAATTGCGTTAAAAAAAATACGTATCATAATCAAACTTCATAAAAGCTTTAAGCAATAGCTAGTACGGTTTAATTTTTATTAATGGATAAAACCAGTTTCGAACACTGTCAATTGCGATGATGTTTGCTTCAAAGTGATTGTAATTTCCAAGATTGATTAGATGAACATTGCCACCTTTGTTTTTGAATGTGTTATAGGCAATTTCACTATTGTCATAAAATGCAATTTCATCACCTTGGCTATGATAAAAACGAGTTGACGATTTAGGAATCCAATCGTTGATAATATCGTATTTTTTAAGTGCCGTGATAAAATTATTATCAGGATTGCTATTGAGCTCATTTACAAACGAAGTTTGTAATGCTGCATGAAATGTAGTAGGAAATTTTGAGTTGACATAGCCAGTACTTTTTGTACCGTCAAATAAAATGCTACACAAAGAATCATAAGGTGATTGTAGCATTTCATTATACGATGAAAATACAGATTGTGTCGATTGAATACTATTTATTAAGTAAGCATAAGCACCAGGAAAATCGAAAGGAAGCGCAGCTTTCAACACATTCAATTGCGATGAATTTTCGAATGAAAACCACGAAGCCATTGGCGCACTTGCTTGTATATGAAAATGAGCATCATATTTCGTTTCTAATAGTCGCTGAGCGGCAAGCGTTGCATGTCCACCTTGCGAATATCCAAATAGCAATACACTATCATCAAATGTTATTTTTTGATAGGTTTTGATTAATAAAGGCTGCACACTGCCTAGCATATCAACCACGGCGTTTGCTTCTTCATTAGGCTCATAAAAATGATGTTTTCCATCACTAAATCCTAAGCCAATATAATCAGCAGCACAAACAATAGCGCCAGTTTCGCTAGCAATGATGAATGGTACATAATAACTTAAATTGGCAGCAATAGAAGGCACTTCTTGCTTTTGAATGCATGTGCCGTGTTGAAAGCAAACTACAGGCGCAAAATAATGTCGAATTTCCGGAATATACACCAAGCCGCTAGCGCTAATTTCTTGGTTTTGAAAATTGTGTGTTTTGTAAAAAATACGATACACTGTTACATCATATTGCGCACGTATAAGCGAATCTGCATTTGGATAAACCGCACTTAATCTGTCAATTAATTGCACAGCACTTAATCTGTCTTTATATCGATGGCTGATATAGGTATTGCCTAAATAACCATCAGGTGCTGCTGTGTCAATATTGTTTTCTTTGCAGGCAATTATACCGAATACACCAATAATAATGCACACGAGCCACTTCATACTATTCAGGCGTTTTTTCGCTGATATAAAATTGAAATAGAAAATAGGTAGATAAAGCACACAGTAAATGCCATACACCATGCCATTGAAACAAGGAATTTGGATTGCAGAAGCAATGACCATCATATCCAAATTGCCATACACTAAAACCAACTAAAAAAGATAGCGAACAATATATTGCATATTTGAATTGTATATCTGGTTTGTTCTTTTTGTAATTCAATATTTCAAACAACATACCAAGCACACACACCACGCCAAATGCCGCACTTCCAGGGAAGAAGTTATAGCCAAATACTGTTTTGAATGTGCCAGCATAATTACACAAAAACACACTGCTAAAATATAGAATAACAAAGACGAAAGAATGGAGTTTGTAATAACGTGCCAAGGCAAACGCAAACATAAAAGAGCCAAATAAATACATGCTGTTCATATCGAACAATCCGCCTAGTGCTGTCTCTGTTGCGTGCATGGCCATGGAACAGGGTCCTAATAAAATGGTGATTAAACAATAGAACAATGGAATAAATGGATGCTTAAAAAAGGCGCCTGATTTGTCTATTTCTTTATGGCTCAAAATCCAAGCACAAGCCAATCCGGAAATTAAAAAACCAATATTGGAATAGGAGTTTGCGGGCTGCTTAATCAAGCCATTTCTGGCGGCTTCGCAAAAATCACCACCAACACCAGTAGAGATTCCAAACCATGCCGTACTGATTGCAATATAAAACAGAAACAATATGAATACTGTAAAGACGATGCTAATTTTAAATGCATTTTTTATCATATAGGATAGAATATCTTCAGATTATAGAAATGGCAGTTTTACCACTTTCGCTTTCAATAGTTTACTGCGAATGTCAATATAGATTTCTGCATCTATCGTGCTATATTCTATGTTTACATAACCTAAGCCAATGCCAATGCCGAGTGTTGGCGATTGTGTGCCTGATGTTACCTGACCAATTGGATTTCCTTGAGCATCTTTAATGATATAATGACCACGAGGAATACCACGATCTACCATTGTAAAGCCGACTAATTTTTTAGATAAGCCATTCGTTTTTTGTTGCTGTAAAATTTCTTTAGCAATAAAATCTTTATTGAATTTGGTGACCCAGCCTAAGCCTGCTTCTAAAGGCGAAGTGCTGTCGTCGATGTCATTTCCATATAAGCAAAATCCTTTTTCTAATCGCAATGTATCGCGCGCTCCTAGTCCGATTGGCTGCAATCCATAAGGTTTGCCTGCTTCTATTATTTTATTCCAAACTGCAACAGCATTTGATTTGTGAAAATACAACTCAAAGCCACCAGCACCTGTGTAACCCGTATTGGATACGATAACATTTTCTACTCCAGCAAACACGCCACGCTTAAATCGATAGTATGGTATAGATGATAAATCAATATCGGTAAGTGACTGCAAGGCAGCGGCGGCCTTCGGTCCTTGTATTGCTAAGAGCGCTACGTTTTCCGATATGTTGTGTAGTTCAGCATTTTCTGTATTGTGTTGATTAAACCAATTCCAATCTTTGTCGATATTGCCAGCATTCACCACGCACATATAATTGCCATCTTCTAATGCATACACCAATAAATCATCGACGATTCCTCCTTGCTCATTGGGCAAATAGCCATACATCGCCTGCCCTTTTTCTAATTTTGAAATATCATTAGAAACAATTTTTTGTAATAATGGCAAAGCCTGCTCACCCTTTAGAATAAACTCGCCCATGTGTGAAACATCAAACATACCTACGCCATTGCGCACACAGTGATGTTCGTCCAAATCGGAAGTATAACGTACTGGCATATAAAATCCGGCAAAGTCAACCATTTTTGCGCCAAGCGCAACGTGTGTGTCTGTAAGTGCTGTTGTTTTCATGAAAATAGTAGGAATTATTAATAAGCCAAAAGTAGCGAATTTGTTATACTTATTACAGATTACTTTCCATTTATTACAGTAATTTGCGGAACTTTTATAGAAAAATAGTAGTTTATATAATCTCGAAATGAGTTTATTTTTATAAATTGTATCAAAATTAATAAAACCAAAACAATGGGAATCTTAGACACTTTTAGAAATGAGTTTATTGACATTATCGAATGGACAGACAACTCAAACGACACGATCGTATGGAAATTTCCACGATTTCAGAATGAAATTAAAACAGGCGCACAACTCACCGTTCGTGAGTCACAAGTTGCGGTGTTTTTAAATGAAGGAAAATTAGCTGATGTGTACCAGCCAGGCAGATATGAATTAAACACTGCCAACATGCCGATTTTAACCACACTAAAAGGTTGGAAATATGGATTTAATTCGCCTTTTAAAGTGGATATTTTTTATGTGAACACGAAGCAGTTTACAGACCAAAAATGGGGCACAAAAAATCCGATTACGCTTAACGATCCTCGTTTTGGTATGATAGAAATTCGTGCTTTTGGTAATTTCTCTTTCCGCGTTACGGATGCTGGAAAATTTATGAAAGAAATTGTAGGCACAGATGGACAATTTACCACAGAAGAAATTGCCAACCAATTGCGTGCTTTAGTAGTAACTAAACTAACAGATGCCATCGCAGAAAGCAAATTAAAAATTGAAGAATTTGCTTCAAACTTAGAAGAATTTTCCAAGTTTGGTGCCGAAAAACTATCAGACGATTTTGATGCTTATGGACTAAAAGTGACAACGCTTTTAGTAGAAAATATCTCGATGCCAGATGAAGTGAAGAAAGAAATTTTCGAACTCTCTCGTTTGGATAAAATTGACATGCAAAAATTGACGCAATGGAAAACAGCACAAGGCATTGAGAAGGCAGCAGAAAGTGGCGGTTTGGCAGGTGCGTTTGTTGGGGTTGGCCTTGGTGGCATCATGCAAGGAGGCATTGCCAACGCGCAGCAAGGTGGAGGCGCAGTGCCACCACCAGTGATGCAAATTTTTGTCGCTGTTAATGGTGCACAAACGGGTCCATTCGATGTGCCTGCATTGACGCAAATGGCACAAAGCGGACAGCTAAAAGCCGATACATTAGTGTGGAAAGCTGGCATGGCAGCGTGGGCGGCCGCATCAACATTACCAGAGTTAGCAGCAGTGCTTAACTCCGTGCCACCACCATTGGCACCACCACCTTTATAATTATTATAATGAATAGGATTGGCAAACAAGATTTCTTGTTTGCCAATTTTCTTTTATCATAAAAAACCAAAAACTATGAGCAATAATTTCAGCGAAAACCAACAAAATATTAGCAATGAGCTACAATGCAAAGACTGTGGTGCACTTTTAAAATATGCGCCAGGCACGGAAAAGCTAGCCTGTAAATATTGCGGCGCACAAAATGAAATAATTACATCGGATGAAAAAGTAAATATTGAAGAAATTGACTATCACGATTTCATCAATAATAAAATTAATCAAGAGGAAAAGCAAACAGTTAGCACTGTAAAATGCAATAATTGTGGCGCAACAACAACATTAAAACCACATCTAACATCGGACAATTGCGCATTTTGTGCTTCACCATTGGTGATACAAGGCGGCACCACTTCGACAATGCTAAAACCAAAGTATCTATTACCATTTAAAATAGATGATAAAAACGCACATCAGATTTTTGTGCAATGGATAAATGGCTTATGGTTTGCACCCAATGATTTAAAAAAGTATGCCACAATAAACGAAAAATTAAAAGGCTTGTATATGCCATATTGGACCTATGATTCTAATGCGACTACATTATATGACGGTGAACGTGGAGATTATTATTATGAAGATGCAAACAAAAAAGAAAGAAAAATAAAATGGACAAGCGTAAACGGTAAAGTAAGCAATACTTTTGATGATGTTTGTGTGTTGGCGAGTAAATCTTTACCAGATCACGTTACACGCAATTTAGAGCCTTGGGACTTGCAAAACATGACAGCTTATAAGGAAGCTTACATTAGTGGTTTCCAAACGGAATGCTATCAAACCGATGTGAAACAAGGTTTTGATGTAGCAAAAGGTGTGATGGAAGATATTATTAAAAGTACAATAAAAAGAGATATCGGCGGAGATGAACAGCGCATCGGACACATGCATGTTATGTATGAGCAAATTTCATTTAAGCATATTTTATTACCTATTTGGATAAGCGCTTATGCATATCATACAAAAGTGTATCGTTTTATCATTAATGGTAGAACTGGCGAAGTGCAAGGGCAAAGACCATATAGTGCTATCAAAATTGCATTAGCAATACTTGCGGTGATTGCATTTTTTGTAGTCTTAAAAAACTTTGGTAAATAAAAAAAAGTTGTTCTTAGAACCAGTCATTCCTTAGACCAGTCATTCCCACTCAACTGTCATTCCCACGAAAGTGGGAATCTCATATCGTTAAATCTAAGAACGAATTAGTATTAGTATTGGTAGGAGAAGACACCGACCAATAAAGAAAAATAAAAAAAAGTTATTCTTAGAACCAGTCATTCCTACACAACTGTCACTCCTACACAACTGTCATTCCCACGAAAGTGGGAATCTCATGTTTCCGAACCAAGAACGAAAACTGTGAAGCAAATGTTGTTTATTGAGAACATCGCCCAATAATCAAAAACCGGATATCTACAATATACAATTTCGTGTTTATACAAACGAATTCTAATTGATATACATCATATACTCATTAGGTATTTACAATTTGACAAATAAGATTCAAATTCGAAGTATAAAAAACAATAGTTATGAAAACATCTATCACAAAAATTTTATTGAGCTGTTTAGTGTTAATGACACTTATTACCACCTCTTGTAAAAAAGAAAAAGACGATCCCAACATTACACAGTTTACTTATAATAAAACAACTATCAACAGTGCTGCATTTCCAAGTTTTACAATAGACTCAATAGATCTCAACCAAGATGGTGCTGCCGATTTGATATTTGGCACGCAACGACAAACAGCAGATTCTCTATATGTACAATATGAAGGAAATGATTTGGCAATTGCTGTAAACGATGCTCCTGTGTATGATATCTATAGTTTTGTAAAACTATTTTCCAAAGATGATATGCCACCATTATATAATGATATTACGGAAAATTATCGTATTGGTGAATACATGGCAGCTAAAGTAGGTTCTTTATCTTTTGGTGCGGATAATAAAGGAGATGTATATTTGGCATTTGGCATGAAAAAAAGTTCTAGTAGTGCCGATATTTATTATGGTTGGATTCGTATCAATATTGCAGCCAATTATAGTTCCATAAAATTTTTAGAAGGTGCTATCAGCGATATACCTAATAAAACAATTGCAATAGGAAGTAAATAATATATAGTATTGGTCGGTGTCATCACCGACCAATAAAAAAGACACTATCTTCTCGAAATTTTTAATGCATATTTTCCTGGCCCACAAAAAAACAAACCTATAAAAACAATAGCACTTTCTACGGCATGGCTATAACCATTAAAGCCATCACCACCAACATAATGCATATAGGCAGCAATACACATGGTAAATGTTAACATGCCTAATGCAGGTCGGAATAGGAAACCTAATATTAAACACAAGCCTCCTCCAAACTCAGCTAATGCAGCCATAAAGCCCCAAAATGTAGGTGCAAATCCAATACCGATGTGTTCCATCGCTTTGCCAATCATTTCCCATTTTTCAGGACCACCTGTTATTTTTGGATAGCCATGCAGCATAAACATAATGCCTAAGCCAATGCGAATAATCAATAGTCCTGCGTCTGTGTTGTTTTTGTTAAACATAATTTCATTATTTTATTGAGAAACGAACAATTAATGTCTTTGTAACAATAACTTGTGTGTTTTGTTGTGTTGCTCCTTTAAACATATTGCCCATCATCGAAAACAAAGCACCCATGCCACCCATGCTTTCCGGATTATTAAACATGTTAGAGTAGATGTCATTGACACTTTGGTTAGAAACATTCAACACTTTATCTAATGCAACATTCATTGTTTTTGCAATGGCACTTGCTTCGCGTTCGGCTTTCTTCATCACTTTGTCAATCACGAGTAGTTCATATTTTTCTTTATCGTTTAATTTGCTATTAGTAATTTTGGCAGTAACACCTTTGATATTGCTACAGTCTTTTTTCAACTTCTCCGCGGCAATATCGGTTTTAACTTCTACTTCATACGCATTCTCGAATAGATTAAAATCTTTTGTAAAAATATCTTTGTCTTCCTTTTCACCATGAAATTTGAAATTCAGATTATGTTTCTTCAGCACGTCTTCGATTTGTTTTTTCTTTTGAATTACATCGTTTTTTTTCTTGCGTTCTTCTTCTTCCTCATTGATGTCGTTATCATCAAAATAGCTTTTTTCTTTTTCTTTGTCTAATGCAATCATTAATGTGATGGCATCAGGATTGACCATCAGCGTATCGCTTACTTTTACTTCAATGTATTTTTCGTTGCTACCAACTGAAGTTTGAAATTGTGCATTTGCACTAAGTGCGATAAATAGGAAACAAATCATTAAAATAGACTTCATAAATTCGGTTTTAGAAAAGTAAATATAATATATTTTCTGAATGAGCTAATTTGTTTTTTGAAGAGAAACAATATAAAAGTCATTCCTCGCATCTGTCCTTCCTCGCACCCGTCATTCCCACGAAAGTGGGAATCTCATACACCAAGACAAAAAAACGAAAATTACATGGAACCATGTTTTATTGACACATATCAATACTGTTCACTTTTCCACACAAAACCCACATAAACTGACCCACTTATACACTTTTTTATGCGAATAATTTAACTTGACAAGCTATTGATAATTAGATAATTTGCAGTAATTTTGTTATCCAGCCCAATAGGTTTGGTATTTAATTTATTTTAATATAAAATTATTATATGAATAAAATTTACACTGATTCTAGTTTTCCTCAAACACCCATAAATGACAAACGCAAGAGCCTAGCCATTAAATGCACAACCATGCTGAAAAGTTGTGTAATGTATGTAGGCTTAGTTTTATTTTTTTTTATAGGTGGAAATACGTTTGGGCAAAGTTGTGGCATAATTACATGGACAGATAATAGTATTGGTTCTTTTCAAAGTTGTGGTGGTGTTACTAAAGGTTTTAATGCAAATGGCGATTATTCTTATACTTCTATTATAACTAATCCACAATCTTTAACATTTGATAAAAAACGTAGTAGTAATACAACTGCTTGGAGTATGGATATTCAAATATCACCTGATGGTGGTGCTCTCAGCTGGACGACTATTACTACTATAACTAGTATTTCAAATACTTGTGAAACTGTGAATATAGACCTAAGTAGTTATACAGGTACTCGAAGAATTAGATTTATTGACACTCGTTCATCAGGTGTACATGAACGAGCAATTAGTAATATTGTTATTAATTGTGCAACGTATACTGTTTCTTACAACGGCAATGGAAGTGATGGTGGCACTGTTCCAAGTGATGCAAGTAGTCCTTATGCATCAGGTTCTACCGTAACTGTTTTAGGTGCAGGTACAATGACCAAAACAGGAAATACATTTGCTGGTTGGAACACCGCAGCAGATGGCTCTGGAACGGCTTATGCCGCCGCAGCTACTTTTTCTATTACTAGTAATGTTACCCTCTATGCTCAATGGACACCAGCAGGTGGCAAAACCGTTACCTTTAATGGAAATGGAAATAATGGAGGTTCAATGGCGCCACAAACAGCAAGTTCATCTACGGCTCTTACCGCTAATGCTTTTACAAAAACAGGCTATGACTTCTCTATATGGAACACTGCTGCTGACGGATCTGGTACCGACTATGCCGATGGTGTTACCTATAGTTTCGCCGCAGATATGACCCTCTACGCTCAATGGTCAATTAATAATTACAATGTTGTTTATGATGGCAATAGTCCAAGCTCGGGTACTGCTCCTGTTACACAAAATGGCAATTACAATACAACAATCACCTTAGCTACAAATTCTGGTGGTTTGGCAAAAACAGGCTTTGCCTTTACTGGCTGGAACACTGCCATCAATGGTTCTGGTACGCATTATAATACAAGTGCAAGTTTCACCATTCCAGCTTCGCATACTACCTTATATGCAGAGTGGACACCAAC
>JADKZZ010000135.1 GCA_020848475.1 Chitinophagales bacterium
AATTTTGTAAACATGAAGCAATATAAGTTCCTATTTTCAAAAGTACAAAGAATAACAAAAATAGATATACAATTTTACAAATCTCATACGTAATAAATACAATTTATATGTAAATAATATTAATTTTAAAAAATCGAAAAAAGTGGACTTATGTCATAGTAAAACTTAAACTACTAACCAAGGAACAAAGCGTGTGCATATCGTTTTTGCTAAAATAGTGTCACTTTAGTATCTTTATACCATGCAACAATACCAACAATTTTTACAGCATATTTTGGAAAATGGAATCCGCAAGGAAGACCGTACGGGCACAGGCACAATAAGTGTGTTTGGCTATCAAATGCGCTTTAATCTCAATGAAGGTTTTCCATTAGTAACTACTAAAAAACTACATGTCAAATCTATTATTCATGAGTTGTTGTGGTTTATAGCAGGCGACACCAACATTCAATATTTGTGTAAAAATGCTTGTAACATTTGGAATGACTGGCCTTTTGCAAAATATCAGAAAAGCAGCGATTATCAAGGCGAAACTATGAAAGAATTTGCTACAAAAATTGCAAACAATGATGCATTTGCCAAGCAACATGGTGAACTCGGTCCGGTGTATGGCTATCAATGGCGACATTGGCCTGACGGAAATGGTGGTGAAATCGACCAGCTTACAAATCTCATTCACAATATAAAAAACAATCCTGATTCACGTCGTCATATTATTTCAGCATGGAATGTTGCCGATATTGAAGATATGACTTTGCCACCTTGTCATTCCTTGTTTCAGTTTTATGTAATTGATGGAAAATTGAGCTGTCAGTTGTATCAGCGCAGTGCTGACGCATTCTTAGGTGTACCGTTTAATATTGCGTCGTATGCTTTGTTTACGATGATGATTGCGCAAGTATGCAATTTAAAATTAGGAGATTTCGTGCATACGTTTGGCGATGCACATATTTATTCAAATCACGTAGAGCAAGTACAATTACAACTTTCACGCGCGCCACTTACATTAGCTCAACTTAAAATAAATCCAGCCATAAATTCCATTTTCGATTTTAGAATAGAAGACTTTGAATTAATCAACTATCAGAGTCATCCACATATTAAAGGAGAAGTAGCTGTGTGATGATGAATGTTTAATGGTAAATAATAAATAAATAGTATTTTCACGATTCAACATGCATCATTAAACAATTAAAAATAAAATGAAAATTTCCATCGTTGTAGCGGCAGCCGAAAATGGCGTAATTGGTAAAGACAATCAATTGCTTTGGAAATTATCTTCCGATTTAAAAAGATTCAAAAGCATTACAAATGGCCATTTTATTCTATTAGGAAGAAAAACCTTTGAATCGATTGGCAAGCCTTTACCCAACAGAACTTCCTTAATTATTTCAAGAAATTTTGAATGTGATTTCGAAAATTGTTTTGTTTTTAAAACAATTAATGATGCCATTGTTTTTGCGGCACAACAAAATCAGCAGGAAATATTCGTTGTTGGTGGTGGTGAAATTTACAAGCAAATATTACCATTGACGAACACTATTCATCTCACTATTGTACACACGGAAATTGTTGGTGATACCTATTTTGAATATGATGATTCTAATTGGAAAGTAATGCACTCAGCATTTATACCAAAAGATGAAAAAAACGAATTTGATTCGACATATATCATCTTAGAAAGAGAAAATTAGCAGAAGAAAATAAACGAATTTCGGACAAAAAATAAAATGACTCAATATCCAATTATACAATTAAAAAAAGATAAAGAGCGATCGATTCAACGCTTTCATCCTTGGGTTTTTTCTGGTGCATTACAAATATATGACAGCAATTTAAAAGATGGCGATATCGTAGAAGTGCAAGACTATAAGAAAAATTTTCTATGTATAGGTCACTTTTATCATGGAAGCATTGCTGTAAAAATATTAAGCTTTGAGTGGCAAACCATTGACCAAAAATATTGGAATAACAAAATAAAACAAGCTTTTGCACTTCGTAAAAATCTGGGATTAATTGAAAATAAAAACACAAATTGCTTTCGATTAATACATGCCGAAGGCGACAATTTACCAGGTTTAATTATAGATATTTATGACACAACAGCCGTAATACAATGCCATACAATTGGTATGCATCTTGCTATTAATGAAATCAAAAATGCCATCACTTCAACGTTGGATTTTATCGATACCATTTACGATAAAAGTGCTGCCTATCTACCTAAAGAATATGCTACAACTATAACGAATACGTATCTTTTAGGCACTAAAAAAGAAATTATTGCAATAGAGAATAATAATCAATTTTACATCGATGTTGAGGAAGGACAAAAGACTGGATTTTTTCTCGACCAGCGCGATAATAGAAATTTATTGGCAGCATATTGTAAAGATAAAAGTGTGCTAAACACATACTGTTACTCTGGTGGATTTTCTGTGTATGCTTTAAACAATAAGTCCAAAAGTGTAGTATCTGTTGATAGTTCAAGAAATGCGATTAACTTAACAAACGCAAACATTACACTAAATTTTGATGACAGTACTTCGCATCAATCTATTTGTGATGATGTATTCCATTATTTTAAAATCAATGAAAATAATTTTGATGTAATCATACTCGATCCACCTGCATTTGCCAAATCTATAAATAAAAGGCACAATGCCGTGCAAGCATATAAACGATTAAACACGGAAGGTTTCAAACGCATAAACAAAGGTGGAATTATGTTTACTTTTTCTTGCTCTCAAGTCGTCGATAAAGAGTTGTTTGCAGCAACAGTGATGAGTGCTGCAATAGAAGCCAAACGCGATGTAAAAATCCTGCATTATTTATCACAACCTGCCGACCATCCTATCAATATTTTTCATCCAGAAGGATCTTATTTAAAAGGTTTAGTTTTATATGTAAATTGAAATAAATTGGAATCATAAGTGATTATGCTTAAATTTGTCGTGCAGGTCGATCTATCGTCCCGATAGCTATCGGGAAGGAAAGTCCGAACAGCATAGAGCAGTTTGACAGTTAACGGCTGTCTCGTCTATGGCGAGAGAAAGTGCCACAGAAAATAACATTTGTAGAAATACATCTAAGGTGAAAATGAGTTTGCAGTAATGCATTCTTTAGGTAAACCTCAAACGCTGAAACATCATGTAAACCAACGCTAATATAGGGTGGCTCGCCTAATGTTGGAGGGTAGATGGATAGATCTCGCCAGCGATGGCGTGACCAGATAGATGATAGATTAGAAACAGAATTCGGCTTATGAGCCTGCATTTTTTTGAATAGTGAGTAGTGAGTAATGTGTATTGAGATTTTTCTCATCTTTATTCTCTGCTATTAAATATTTTATTTGGCCTTACTAGAGACAGAATGAAACCATGTCATTTCTAGAAAAGTAGGAATCTCATAGTATTTTAAATGAGATTCTCTTTTACATGGAAATGACATTCACTATCTTTACCCAAATTCCTATATACGGAAAATTCAATATGCTATAACATGGTACAGATTTTGTTACATACCACTTATTACTTACCACTTAATCCTATTGTATGCCAAAAATTTTAATTGTTGACGACGAAAAAGCAATACGAAGAACGCTGAAAGAAATTTTAGAATACGAAAAATACGACATCGAAGAAGCGGAAGATGGAGAAATAGGCTTAGCAAAAATTGAAAAAAACAATTATGATGTTGTGATTCTCGATGTGAAAATGCCCAAAAAAGATGGCATAGAAGTATTGAGTGAAATGCAACAAAAAGGTATTGACACACCAGTCATTGTTTTATCAGGGCACGGCAATATTGAAACGGCTGTAGAAGCAGTAAAAAAAGGTGCTTTCGATTATATTCCAAAACCACCAGACCTCAACCGTTTATTAATTACGGTACGCAATGCTATGGATAAAGTTTCTTTAGTAACAGAAACAAAAATCCTGAAAAAGAAAATTGCAAAATCAAAAGAAATAGTTGGCGAATCTAATCCGATTGTAAAAATAAAAGAAACGATTGCAAAAGTTGCGCCAACAGAAGCACGTGTTTTGATAACTGGTGACAATGGCGCTGGCAAAGAATTAGTAGCACGCTGGCTACACGAACAAAGCAACAGAGCTGCTGGCCCTTTAGTAGAAGTCAACTGCGCTGCAATTCCTTCAGAATTAATTGAAAGCGAATTGTTCGGTCATGAAAAGGGTGCTTTTACTTCAGCCATAAAACAACGCATCGGCAAATTTGAACAAGCCAATGGTGGAACACTTTTCCTTGATGAAATTGGTGATATGAGTTTATCAGCGCAAGCTAAAGTATTGCGCGCTTTGCAGGAAAATAAAATCACAAAAGTTGGCGGCGACAAAGAAGAAAAAGTAGATGTGCGCGTGGTGGCTGCCACCAATAAAGATTTATTGAAAGAAGTAGAAGAAAATCGATTCCGTATGGACTTGTATCATCGATTAAGTGTGATATTAATTCATGTGCCGTCATTGAACGAACGTAAAGATGATATACCTGTTTTAGCAGACCATTTCTTACAAGAAATATGTGCTGAATATGGCATTCCCGTTAAAAATATAGAAAAAGATGCTATAGAAACATTGCAATCACGCAACTGGACTGGAAATATACGCGAGCTTAGAAACGTTGTAGAGCGCTTGGTTATTATGAGTGAAAAAGTAATTACGAAACAAGATGTGATAGATTATTCTGGACCAAATACTAAAGCTGAAAATAAAGGAATTGACTTTGATAAATTTGCCAACTTACAACAATTGAATGATTATGTAGAACGTAGTTTTATCGAACACAAATTAGATAAAAACAGCTGGAATACTTCAAAAACCGCTGATGATATTGGACTCAGCAAAAAAGCACTCGAAGAAAAACTGGAAAGCTTAGGTTTGAAGAAAAGGTAATAAAAGTGTGCATTTCTCATTTGCATTAGCTTAATAAATGAGTACTCAAACTTTAAACACTTCTCCTTCAATTGCTAGCACTACATTTTTAAAAATGGTCTGCGCTTCTTCTTGTAAGACAGAAAGATCCAAGTAGCGAGAAGAAAAATGTCCTAACAATAATTTCTTTGCATTTGCTTTCTTAGCAATCTGAGCAGCCTGTAATGCCGTCGAATGTTTTGTTTCGTTTGCACGTTGTAAATGCTCATTTAAAAAGGTAGCTTCATGATACAATAAATCTACGTTTTTAATAATTTTTACCATCGGTAAATTGTACATCGTATCTGAGCAAAATGCGTAGGAACGTGGTGATTTTCCTTTCGTGGTAAGCAAACTGTTTTTTATCTTTTTACCATTTTTATCTTTTACGTCAAAACCTTGTTTCAGCAATTTATAATCTGATTTTGCAATATCGTATTTTTCCAATTTCTGCAAATCCAATAAGCGTGGCTCAGCTTTTTCGACAAATAAAAATCCTGTTGTTGGTATTTTATGTTTTAAAGGAAAGGAGTACACTTCACATACTGGCAAATCTAAAATCAATCGTTTTTCATCATCTAAAGTTGAAACAAATTTGATAAGATAATTCAAAGAAGTATTACTTGCTTTTAATTGCATGCTGATGATTTTTTTCAAATCTTTTGGTGCAAAAATAGTTAGTGGCGCTGTGCGTTTTAATAGATTAAATGTAGTGAGCAGGCCTATTAAACCAAAATAATGATCGCCGTGCAGATGCGAAATAAAAATGTAATCGATTTTAAACCATTTGATTTTATTTTCATGCAATCGCTCTTGTGTGCCTTCACCACAATCGACCAAAAATTGCAACTGATGCATACTTACAAGCTGAGCCGTTGGATGTCGTCCATGATTTGAAATGGCAGAGTTACTGCCTAATATGGTAATTTGAAAATCAGTCATCGCTTCGCAGTCAATAGTCGATAGTTATACGAAGTCTATTGCCTATCGACAAACGACAATTATTTATTTCTTTTTCACTTTATCCAATGCTGCTGCTGCATCGAATTGTGTAGAAAATATATGCAATACATTTTCCAATTGAGATATTTTTATCAAACCTTTTACAGAATCATTAAGACCACATAAAGCAAAAATTCCTTTCTCATCTTTGCATAAACGATGGCCTGTTAAAAGCGCACTTAATCCAGAAGAATCTACAAAACGTACTTTATCTAAATCGACAATTACATTCTTATAACCTTCTGCATTCGCCAGTACTAATTCTGATTTTAAAACAGGCGCGTTTAAAGAAGTTAATTTCTCTTCTAGTAATTCATAAACCACTACACCATCTTGTTTATCTACGCTAAATTTCATTCGATTCTATTTAATGAGTTAAAATAAAAATGTTTCTATAAAAAAAATATTTACCCAAAAATAGAACTATTTACGAGAAAATTGCATCTATATAGTAAACAAATCTTTTTTGCGTCAATTTTGTTATTTTATACAGAATTTTACGCATTGTGCATAAATAAATTAAAAAAGTAAAAAAAGCGTTCTATTTTTAAATTAATTAAGCAACTCTGTCAGTTTTTACGAATTGGCAGCTAATTTGACAACTAAAAGTTATGGAAGCAAAATTTTCACCTAAAGTAAAAGAAGTTATCTCCTACAGCCGAGAAGAAGCGCTTCGCCTAAAGCACGCAGAAATTGGTGTTGAACACTTGTTATTAGGCCTTATCCGCGAAGGTGAAGGCATGGCGATAAAAGTACTCTGCTCCTTAGATATAGATATTGCATTATTTCGAAAAAAAGTGGAAGATGCGATTAAAGACAGAATGACAACTATTCCTGCCAATGCGAATAGTTTGCCTTTGACTAAACAAGCAGAAAAAGTATTAAAAATTACACTTTTAGAAGCCAAAGCCATGAAACAAGATACGGTCGGCACGGAACATTTAGTACTATCAATTTTGAAAAACAAGGAAAATATTGTCACTCAATTATTGAGTAAATGGGACGTGACCTATGAAGTTTTTAAGGCAGAATTAGAATTTATGCAAAACGACCAAAAGGACATAACAGATTTCAGCAATGAGTTGCCTAATGAGCCATTTGACGAAGGCGATGATGACGAACGACGCAGCTTTGGAGGTCAAGGTACAGGCCAGCCAACTGCCAAAAAGTCGGCATCTAAATCTAACACACCTGTATTAGATAATTTTGGAAGAGATATAACAAAACTTGCAGAAGAAGGCCGATTAGACCCAATCGTAGGCAGAGAAACAGAAATTGAACGCGTGTCTCAAATTTTATCACGCAGAAAGAAGAATAATCCAATTTTAATAGGCGAACCTGGCGTTGGAAAAACAGCCATCGTAGAAGGATTGGCATTGCGCATCATTCAACGCAAAGTATCACGTGTTTTATTTGGCAAACGTGTCGTTTCTTTAGATTTAGCAGCCTTAGTAGCTGGCACAAAATATCGTGGCCAATTTGAAGAACGTATGAAGGCCATCATGACTGAATTGGAAAAAAACCGTGATGTCATTTTATTTATCGATGAGATACATACCATCGTTGGTGCAGGCGGCGCAACAGGCTCCTTAGATGCTTCTAATATTTTCAAACCAGCATTAGCACGTGGTGAGCTCCAATGCATTGGCGCATCTACTTTAGATGAATATCGTCAATACATTGAAAAAGATGGCGCATTGGACAGACGTTTTCAAAAAGTAATCGTCGATCCACCAAGTCCAGAAGAAACCTTGACAATTCTTACTAATTTAAAAAACAAATACGAAGACTACCATAGCGTTACCTACAGCACAGAGGCAATAAATGCTTGCGTACAGTTGAGTACACGTTATATCACAGATAGATTTTTGCCAGATAAAGCCATTGATGTAATGGACGAAGTTGGCGCACGTGTGCATTTAAAAAACATACATGTTCCGGAGAATATCACGCAATTAGAAAAAGAAATTGAAGATATTAAAGAAGAAAAAAATCAGGTCGTTCGCAACCAACGATACGAAGAAGCTGCTCGCCTACGTGATACTGAAAAAAAATTGCAAGAGCAATTAGAGCAAGCAAAAAAAGACTGGGAAGAAGATGCTAAAACAAAACGTTTCCCAGTAAGTGAAGAGGACATTGCGGAAGTAGTTGCAATGATGACTGGTATTCCTGTAAAACGTGTAGCACAAAGCGAAAGCAAAAAATTGGTGCAAATGTCTGACGACTTAAAAAAACAAGTGATTGGACAAGATGAGGCTGTCGTAAAAATAACAAAAGCCATACAACGCAACAGAGTTGGATTAAAAGACCCGAAAAAACCAATCGGTACATTTATATTTCTTGGACCTACAGGCGTTGGTAAAACCGAATTAGCGCGAGCATTAGCAAGATATATGTTTGATACGGAAGATGCATTAATCAGAATTGACATGAGTGAATACATGGAAAAATTCTCTATCTCTCGATTGATAGGTGCGCCTCCAGGTTACGTTGGTTATGAAGAAGGTGGACAATTGACTGAAAAAGTACGCAGAAAGCCATATTCTGTCATCTTGTTAGACGAAATAGAAAAAGCACATCCTGATGTTTACAATGTATTATTGCAAGTATTAGACGATGGCATTTTAACTGATGGCTTAGGTAGAAAAGTTGATTTCAAAAATTCTATCATCATCATGACTTCAAACATTGGTGTGCGCCAATTAAAAGATTTTGGTACTGGTGTTGGTTTTGCTACAAGTGCCATTAAAGATAACTCTGAAAACTTAACGAAAGGTGTTATTCAAAAAGCATTGCAAAAAACATTCTCTCCAGAGTTCCTCAATCGTATCGATGATGTGATTGTATTTAATAGCTTAGGGAAAGAAGAAATTCATAAAATTATCGACATCGTTTTATCTGGCGTGTACACACGTTTGGAAAAGCTTGGCTATTTTATCGAACTCACAACTGCAGCAAAAGATTTCTTATCAGAGAAAGGATATGATCCACAATTTGGTGCTCGACCATTACATCGAGCTATTCAAAAATATGTAGAAGATCCATTGGCGGAAGAAATACTAAATGCTAACATCAACGAAGGTGATACAATCGTGGCCGACTTAGATGCAGAAGCAAAAGACAAATTAAAATTTGACATTCGAAAAAAATCGAAAATCAAAAAAACTAAAGAAGAACAGAATTAATTTTTTGTTGAATAGTACTAAAAACGCCTAGAATTTCTAGGCGTTTTTTTTTATTGGCATACCATTTATTAGCTATTATTTACCAAAATAATTTTATTGAGAATGGACTGATTTTTATCAAAAAAAGGCAAATGAAAATTCCTGCTTACTGCGAATGACTGTGTGATTATGTAAGCACAATTTTAGTCAAAACAAAAGTGTATTTATTTCAGATTTTTTTGTAGTGTTTTTGCTCTTTGGTCTTTGCCATTGTGGCTCCAGCCTGGCGATTGAAATATGTAGTTCAACTTGTCTTTTATTGTTGGTGATTGCTGCACATCTTTCCATATATTTTGCACTTCATGAAAAGTAATTTTTAATAAATTAAATGTATGAATATTGGTGGTAATGCCATACACGGGAAATGCTGTTTTATCTTCCTCTTTAAATGTACCAAAAAGGCGATCCCAGATAATTAAAATACCAGCGTAATTTTTATCTAAATAGCGAACTTCACTCGAATGATGTACGCGATGGTGCGCTGGAGAATTAAAAATGTATTCATACCATTTCGGCAATCGCTTCACACTTTCTGTATGTGGCAAAAACTGATAAATTAAATTAAGTTGATGCATGGTAATAATCATCAAAGGATGAAAACCTAATATCGCTAATGGAATATAAAACAAATCTTTTACTAATAGTTCTAACCAACTTTGTCTCAAGGCAGTAGAGAAATGCATATATTCTGATGAATGATGATTAACATGTGCTGCCCATAGTATTCGCACTTCATGTGCCCAACGATGATACCAATAAAAGATAAAATCTTGTAAGAAAAAAACAAGAAGCCACACATAAGCATGTTCGCGATGCCACTGCCAAGTAGCAAATTCTTGAATGGTGGCTGGACCTAAATTGTCAAAAATACGAAATTGATAAAACCACAATAAATAACTAATAGCAATAGCCTTCATTGCCAAATCAATAATGGTAGAGCCAATGCCTAACTCTAAACTTGCTGCTGCATCTTTATAAAATTGCTTGTCAATGAGATGATGTTTTCTGTAGTATAAAAAAAACTCTGCGAGTATTAAAACGATAAAACCTGGCACTGCATAAGCTACTGGATCATTAAAATCAAATGGATTGAATAGTTGCATAAATTAAGATAGATATCGAATACTAATTTTCACCTTTTTGTAATGAATTTGCAGATTTTTTTCCTACATTATTATAGCCACCTTTATCAGTGACAATAGGCTTTCCACTTTTGTTTGTTGATGTTTGCCAACTTACAAAATTAAAATCACTACTAAGTAGAATCGAATTTACTGATTCCAAATCTACTTCATTATTTTTTCCTGTAATTGTTATGTTAGCAACTGTTCCTTTAATGTGTATTTTATTATCACTGCCAGACAATAAAACATCTTGTTCATTGAGTACAATTTCTTGCTCCAAATTACTTTGTTCAATTTTGTATATTTTTTCAGTTTTTGTCACCTTAGATGATGTACTTTTTTCTTTAGATACAGTTGGTGGTGTACTAAAAGCTTGTCCATAGTTTGAATGGATACCTATAAAGGCAATTGTAAAATAAATAATGATTTTTTTCATCGTAATTTTATCTTTTATAATAAATTAGAATCTATTTTTTCTTCAATAACAATTTATGTTTTTGATGCTCTTCTACTTTTTTCCTAGTCCAGCACATTGGATAATCTTTACCTTCAAACCAATCTCTCAATTGATTTTTATAGTATGGGCTCGCCATATTTCCTGAATTTCCTAATGGCATTATTACAGTTGATTTATCAAAATCAGAGAAGTCAATTATTTGCCGATATGATGGTGCTGCTAACTCGCCACCATAACCTTCTGCTGCCATAATAAACGTTTGGAATGGCGTGTCTGTATCGCCACCAATTGGGTATGGACCAACATCAAACACCTTGTCTAATGGTGGCTGAACGCTTAATGCGTGTGGAAAAACGATAGCATGCAAGTTGCCCCATTTCCATTTGTGAGTTTTAACACCATAATTAAGTTTCAACCAATCAATCGCATTTTTAAAACCCTCTCTCAACAACTTCTCTTTGCCACCTGCTGCTTTTAGCCAAAATGAGTCCGCATCATCTAAGATACGAAGTAATGTTGGCGTGTTGTGGCCGAGAAAAGAATTGACAGGTCCGAAAATTGCATGATAGCCTCTACCCAATAATTCATCTATCAATTTATTATCATGAATGGCAGATCCATATAGTTTTTTCACTGTCATCAGCTTCGCCACTTTATAAATACTACCTTCTATTTTGTCAGGATGCAAAACGCCGTCCCATGCCAACAACATATCTACATATTGTTGCAACTCAGCATTTTCCATTTGCAAATTTTTAAAGTGCGCAGCAAACAGTTTTCCTGGTGTGCAATAGAAATCCATTTGCATTTCAGTAAAATCTTTCGGCTCTAATTTTTCTTTTCGCTGTATCATTTTCTCCAATCGATTGGCACGATATCCATTCATGTAAATATCTCCTAAGAAATGCGGAAAATCGTCTGGCTCAATTTTATGATTTGCTGTAACAATATATCCATTTTGTGGATTTAGTGAATGTGGCATTTCGTCAAACGGAATAAATGCTTTCCAATCATGCTCACCAGTCCAACCGGGCTGTGGCACAGATGCGCTGGCTTTATCGCGAATCGGCACCTTGCCAGAATTGTAGTAACCTATGTTGTTGTCTTTATCAGCATACACAATGTTTAAGCCTGGAGCAGTGATGTACTTCACCGCATCAGCAAATTCATTCCAGTTTTTTGCTTTATTCAACAGAAACCAACCTTTAGTAGAAGTACCAGCTTGGTAGGCCATAGAACACAAAGTAAGTTTCATATTAGAATGACCCGTTACATCTGAAATCAAAGTGCCATGCACGGTCTGATATACTTTTTCAATAACAGGCATCTTCTCTCCTTTTACAAATATTTTTTCTTCTATAATTGTAGTATCGTTGAGTTTTCCTTCATGAATATATGTTGTACAAGTATCGTCAGTAAATTTTTCTACAAAAACATCTTCGATATCTGTATAAGATAGCGTAATGCCCCAGCCTATATTTTCATTATGACCAATTTGAACCATTGGCAAACCTGGAGCAGTTACGCCACTTGCATGCAAGTCTGGACAATGCAAATGATTCAGGTACCAAATATTCGGATTTTTTAAAGTGAGATGTGGATCGTTGCATAAAAAAGGCTTTCC
>JADKZZ010000136.1 GCA_020848475.1 Chitinophagales bacterium
GTATGCTCACGCAGACAAGCAGATGAGTATATTAAAGCCGGTTATGTGACGGTAAATGATGTCGCAGTTTTGGAAATGGGCTATAAAGTAAAGCCGAGCGATATCGTAAAATTCAAAAATCGAAAAGTACAAAACGAAAAGAAAGTATATGTGTTGCTCAATAAGCCAAAAGGCTATTTGACAACAGTATCCGACGATCGCGAGCGCAAGACGGTTATGGAATTGGTGAGTACCGTAAAAGATGTGCGCCTGTATCCAGTTGGTCGATTAGACAGAAATTCCACCGGTATTTTATTGATGACCAATGATGGCGAATTAGCTCAAAAACTTTCGCATCCAAGTGGCGAAGTGACAAAGGTATATCAAGTAGAACTAGATAAACCACTCGACCAAAAAGATTTACTAAAAATTCGCGAAGGCGTGGAGCTAGAAGATGGCAAAGCCAATGTGGACCAAGTAGAATATACATTACCTCGTGGCGACGATAAACACGTCGGCATCGAACTACATAGTGGCAAAAACAGAATTGTCCGTCGTATTTTTGAAAGCTTAGGCTACGAAGTGCAGAAGCTGGATAGAGTTTTATATGCTGGTTTAACCAAGAAAAATCTACCACGTGCCAAATGGCGTTTTCTTACAGAAAAAGAAGTCATTTTCCTGAAATATTTTATTGCCAATAAGAAAGAAAAAAAGAAAGTAGAGTAAAAGTTTATTGCGCTACATACCTATTCTGCTATGTTTATATAATAGCATTACCAAAATTTGATTTTGCCAGCTGCAAACCAGCACATTCTTAATAGCATAAAGCCATTAGTAAATCGCGAGATATTTGTCGTGCCATACGTACGCTCTTTATATCTGATTGGCAAATCGATGATTTTTAAATTGAGTTTGTAAGCACCAAATAATAAATCAAAATCGCCGAACGGATCGAAATCGCCAAAGAATTTTCTATTGGCAATTAATTTCAAATAATCTTCTCGGAACATCACTTTTGTGCCACACAAACTATCTTTTATCGGTTGCTCTAAGAGCCACGAGAAAACCCAAGAGAAAAATTTATTGCCTAAGGTATTTAAAAAACGCATGGCTTCTTTGTCCATTGGATATACCAATCGCGAGCCGTTAATAAACTCGCCTTTGCCTGTAGCAATTGCATTGTAAAACTTAGGCAATTCTTCTGGTGGCATCGTCAAGTCGGCATCGAGTATCATCAAAATATCTTGTGTCGCGATGGAATAGCCTTTGCGTACCGCATCGCCTTTTCCTTTGCCACTTTGCTGTGCAATTTTTATGTCGTGTGTGTGTTTGTATTTTTCTTGTATTTCCTGAATTTTTTGCCAAGTATCATCAGAAGAATTTCCTTCCACAAAAATGATTTCTTGGTGCTTGCCAAATTTTGGCAATCGCAAAATTGCATTTTCGATATTGCCACTTTCGTTTCGCGCAGGAATGCAAATACTCACCGAATATTTATCGGCAACCACTGTTTCGGAATGGTTTAATAATGGACGTGCAAATGTAAATTGATTTAGGCACATCGATTTAAATAAGGGCAATTTGGCAACGTATTTATTGAGCAACCACGATAATATAGGAATATAAATAGGCAGTAGTAATCGCTTGTTAATGCGATATGTTTCAAAACCTGACAGATACAATAAATTAGAAATATCTTTTGCATCTAACCAGTTTTGTTGTGGCGATTTCTTTTTATAACCAATGGTCTCGCCAAAATTTAAAATAGGCTCCCAATAATGATTATAATAGGAAATGATAATACGCGTATGTTCGTGACAATTTTTTTTGATGGCATAAAAAACATCTTGAATATTGTCTAAATAGCCGATAATATTATTGAAAATAATAACGTCGTATTGCTTGTCTAAGCTAATGTTTTCGGCATCCATCACCTGAAAGTCCACATCGGGAAAATTTTGTTGTGCTACTTCAATCATTTTTGGTGAGAAATCAATACCTACTTTTCTGTTGCCTTTTAAATGTGCAATCGTTTCACCACAACCACAGCCTACTTCTAAGATGGAATCTGTTTCACTAATAAAAAAATTGAGATAATTGATGATGTCATTACCATAATAAGAAAATCGCTTTCTGTACTGCAAATACGAAGCTGCTGTATTGTCAAAGTGATTTAATATATCTTGTTTTCTGCTCGTTATCATGCTTTGTTAGGAATAGCAAGCACATCGATGCTGCCATATTTTGGTAAATGACTTTTGTAATTTTGCAAAGTAATTTCTTGCATATTATCAGAATTATATAGCGTGTATTGTAATGGCTGGAAATAATTCCAATAGAAATCAAAATCGAAATTTTTCTCTTTCATCACATATAAGCCTAATTCAAAAATTATTTTTGGTCTTAAAGCAATAATCGTGTTTTTGCCACCATTGAATACTTCATACTCATGACCATCTGTATCTATTTTTATAAAGTCAATTTTATTAATGTTATTCTTGGTCACAAAATCATCGAGCGAAATTGAAGGCACACCTTCGGCAGACATTGGCGTACCTAAGTGAAATTCGTGGTCGTTCTCGGTTCTGTTGGTAAGGCTCCAACTCGAAAATGCGACGATGTTCGGATTGGCATCAGATTGTGCAGAAACGAAAGAATTTGTAACAATAATTCTATTCGCTAAATCAGGATTTAAAGACAAATTTTTCTTGAATTTATTCAATGCATAATGTGTTGGCTCAAAAGCATAGACTTTTCCATTAGGTACTTTTGATGCAAAGTTTAATGACATAATGCCAACATTAGCACCAATGTCAAATACGATATCATCTGCCTTTAAAGACACGTATTTATTTTCATAAACATGCGATTGGAAATTTTTAAATAAATATAAAGACAAGTCGATGCCTTCCGTCAAATCAACTTCAAAATTGATGTTGTTTCTATTTATTTTGTGCTTCTTTTTGGTATCGACAAACAAAGATGTAAAAAACAAGAGTATTTTGGCTCCAAATATTTTTAATCGAGTCAGTGGAATATTTCTAAAAACAATATTCATTCCTTAAAATTAGACGACAAAGATACCATAAATATTATAGCGATAAAATAGATTTATCGATTCATTTTCTGAATAGAATCAATATATGGCCAATTGACTTTGTATAATTGTGCTTTTTCCAAATCGCCTTCTTGATGAACAAACTGAAATACTTCCGGATATTTTATTTGTACAAAATACATGTAACGGTGTACCGTGCTGATGAATTGATTTTCGATATAACGATCAGGCACCGTTCTCAATTCAGCCAACATAAAATAGTTGATTTTACTGCTACGCATAGCACTTAACAATGAATCTGCTGTGTTTGGCGTTTCTTGATAGGGTGCATTGTAAATTGGAAAAAATTCTTTTCCATCAGAAAAAATAAAAGACATCGGTGCTTTTCGCACAGCTATAGTTTTCGTGTCGTTGGGCAA
>JADKZZ010000137.1 GCA_020848475.1 Chitinophagales bacterium
ATTAATTGCCAATGTTTTAGGAGCTCGTGTATATCCTAATAAAGAGAAAGAAATCGGATTTTTTCCAGTACAAAAAGTTGATGTAAGCGCAGAAAAACAATCTGAAAAAATACTTCAATTACAAGCACTATTACATCAACAAACGGTTTTTCATTGGCACGGCGAAACTTTTGATTTGCCAATCAACACGAAGCATATATTGCAGTCAGCATCATGTTTACATCAAGCATTTTTGTTGGATGATAATGTGTTAGGTTTACAATTTCACATCGAGATGAACGAAGCTGCGATACGCACAATTATTGCTCATTGTAAGACTGAATTAATTGATTCGAATTATATACAATCAGAAGCCTTGATGCTAAATGAAATGGAAAAATATATCGCAAATAATAGAACGATTTTGTTTGCAGTATTAGATGCAATTTTGTTTAGTACTCCAAAGTTGTGAGCACTTCTGCCAGACAAGATTCGTTGTAATTTTTTAAGATGCTTGAATGTTTTTTGTAGTATTTATTTGGATGATAAATAAACAAACAAGAACCACCTTTTAAAAGGTTTATTATTTTCTCGTTTTTTTCTAATGGTAATGCTGGACAGCCTTGGCTTCTGCCCAATTTACCGTTGTTGGCAATAAATTGTTTGCTAACATAATCAGCACCATGAATCACTACGCCGCGATTGCGTGCTTTGTCGTTAATGCCAACTTCTTGACCGTCTAATTTTAGGGAAAATCCATTTTTGCCATCATAAGTTTCATTGCAAATATAGAAACCTAAACTACTTTGATATGATTCGGCATTATTAGAGAATTTTTCTGCCCAAACTTCGCCACTATTTCTGCCATGTGCACAGAGGCTTTTGGCGATGACTTGTTTTGTGCGCAAGTTGATGACAAACAAACGCTCTTCAGTAGAAGGTTTGCTGAAATCTACTATGGTGATAATATCTCTTTTGTTGATTTTTCCTTCATTGTTCAGTTTTGCATATCCTGTAAGTGCATATTTCATCGCATCATCTGACACAAATGAAAAACAATCTAAAAAACTGTTCACCGCAGCTTCTTCTAAAAGCGCATCTTTTTGTAAATTATCTTTTGCCAAATAAGCCAAAGCACTACCAACATCTGCTGATGTTTTTTCGCTTGCATAAGTAGGCAAGTTATTTAATGGAAAAAAAACCACTAAAGCTATCAAGAAGATAGTTTTCTTTTTCATACAAAATATTCTTAACTATTTACGTGTTGTAGAAGGAAGCATTACGGCTGCTTTTCTATATATAAAAATACATCGTTTTGCGCTTTGTACTTACTTTTGGTTACATGAAAATGCTTAAAAACTTGTTAAATGCTATCTTTTTAGCAATTTTTTAAGAGCAGGCTTGATATATGTCAAGCGGTTTATGTTTTAAAAAAGTAATGATGATGGCAATAAGTGCAATCACATTTTTACGCCTTGGAAATAAGATTGTTGTAATAAGCGAAATGTTTTCCAATTGCGATGATATTTTCCACTAAATAAAAATCGAAGATTCATTCGGAAATAGAAATAAATAATATTGAGGTAAGCAATTAGATTTTTTTGTTTTTTCAAATAATACACATGATTGCGCGTAAACAAGCGAATATAAAAATCATTAAACTTAAACTTTTGAGCATTGCCATTTTTCATGTTAGAAAGCCCGCCGACTTTATGATAAAACTGCACGAAAGGATAGTAATAAAGTTGATGTTTTTGCTGTTTATAAATGCGATAAAAAAAATCGGTATCATCGTAATAAGCAAAATATTTCTCATCAAAAATGCCAATGTCACTGATGACTTCTTTTTTCAAAAGCACACAGCACTTTGGCGCATAATCCATTTTTTCAATTGTATTGTATTGGCCTTTGTCTTCTTCTTGAATGCCAATATGATTGGTCATACAGCCATCAATTAAACGAAATTTAGTGCCAGCCCACCAGATTAAGTGAGTTTCTGGATGATACATCATTTTTGGTGCTATCAAACTGCATTGTAGCTCAATTAATTGTGCTGTTAACTTCTCGAGCAATGTATTCTCAAATTCGACATCATTGTTAATGATAAGTAGTTCATCACAATTATCATTCATAGCCATTTTTATACCTTGATTATTGCCAGCAGCCACGCCAACATTTGTAGTATTGGCGATAAGTACTATTCTTTCATCTTTATATTTTGCAATGCGTTCCAGCGTATTGTCAGATGAAATATTATCGATGATGTATAAAATATAATTTGTGTGCGTTTGCGCCAGCACGCATTTCAAAAAAGGCTCGATAAGGTGTGCGCTGTCGTAGGTAATCGTAATTAAGCCTATTTTTTTCATATTACTTAAATAAGCCTTTTGCTTTTAGCTCTGCTAAAGATTGTTCGTATTTATCTTGCTGTATTTCCTGTGCTTTCACCCAATTACAAAATTTTGTAATACCAGTTTCAAAGTCGATGTTTGGCGTAAAACCAAGTATATTTTTTAAAAGCTGAATGTCTGCAAAGTTATGTCTGATATCACCTTTTCTATATTGACCCGAAATTGCTAATGGAATTTCTATGCCATAATTTTTCATCAATGCTTGTGTTACAGTTAAAACGGAAGTAGCGGTGCCAGTGCCAACATTAAAAACTTGGAAGTTTGCTTCCTCTTTTTCGATGCCAGCCGTTGTTGCAAGCACTACATCATCAATATATACGAAGTCTCTGCTTTCATTTCCATCTTCAAAAATATTGATGTCTTTGTGTTGTAAAATCCGAGTGGAAAAAATTGATAAAATGCCTGTATATGGATTGCTAAGCGATTGACCAGGTCCATAAACATTTTGATAGCGAAATGCTACGCATGGAATGTTCAACGATTGGCAGCAAATCATCAACGCTTGTTCTTGATGATATTTAGTTAAACCATAAATCGACTTTGCTTGTATTTTACTTTCTTCATCTGTGGCGACTACTTTCAAAAATTCATCGGCATTATTTGGATTTCTGAGTTCAAATATGCCGTTTTGTAAGTCCTGCTCTGCACGATCTTTTGGATAATAATATTGTTGTTCTGTTTCTGAGAAATATTTTCCTTCGCCATATACGGCACGTGAACTTGCTATAATTACTTTTTCAATATGGTGTTTTTCATTCGCCAAATAATCGAGTAATAGTGCCGTGCCTTGTACGTTGACGTGCGTATATCTCGATATCTCATACATGCTTTGACCTGTTCCTGTTTCTGCTGCAAAGTGTACGACGATATGTTGATTTTGCAATGCACTATGCCAATCACTTTTGTTGCTGACATCACCTTTTATAAATCGTACTTTTTCTTTTATGGATTGATAAATCGGAGAAGTTTTATCAGGATTATCGCCATGAATTTGCGGATGTAAATTATCTAAAACAGTAATAGCATATCCTTTTTGTAATAAATGTAAGGATAGGTTGGAGCCTATAAATCCTGCGCCGCCAGTAATGAGTATATTTTTCAAATAATTTACGATTGTATGCTTCAAAAATAGCTAAAATAATACAAAGAATACACAGTGCTTTTAAGCACGTACAATCATTTTAAATGTATGCCAAAATGTAGTTCTATAAAATTTGTTTTGCAAAAAAATCAGTTTACGTCGTATGCCTTTTGTCGTTTCTAAAGCAATAAAATTTTGAATGGCCAATTGCACATGTTCACTAGCTTTAGCACCTATTCTGCTTTGCAGTGCTTTTGCTTGCTGCACACGAATGCGAATAAAATATTCATACATGTTGCTAGAAATCGCATTATTAGAATATCGTTTCATTTTATCGCTGAAATTGGTTTGTTTTCGCGTTACATTTTCCGAATGATTTCTGAGTAATAAAAGTGGTTCTTCAATGGCAATTGCTTGTCCGCAAGTAGCTGCTAATAAAGCTATCCAATGGTCGTGTAGTAATGCTGTTTCCGGAATCGGAAATGCCATATCGCGCATCGCTTTATTGATGAGCATTGTGCAGCCATGCGGAATATTTTGAATCAACAATCTGTTTAAAGTAAAATATTTTGGACTTAAGTGCAATTGTTTCCAAACTGATTTTGCAGTTACCTCGCCGAGGTCATTAATGCTTTTCATATCAGCATATATTAAACAAGGCATATTTTTATCCATTTCAATAGTCGAAATAAGTGCTAATGATTTTTCCATTTTATGCGGCAACCAAATGTCATCTTGGTCACAAAAAAAAATATAATCAGCATTTGTATTTGCTAATAATAAATTGAAATTTTGTGTGGCACCTACATTCTTTTTTTCATCAGTAATAATTTTTATTTTATCAGCATATTTAAGTTGATATTCTTGTATAATATGTAGTGTATTGTCTGTCGATTGATCATCGCGCACCAGCACGCTGAAATCTTGAAACGTTTGATTAAAAAGACTGTCTAATTGTTCGTGCAAAAAGCGTTCGCCATTATACGTTGCCAATAATATTTGTACGGTTTGCTGCATTATAATTGATGATAGCCAAGTGTTTGCATTAAAGGGAATTGTTTTATTTTTTGATAGTATGCTGTATAATCTTCATTCGACAGAAAAGCATACGCTCTGTCTGTTTTGATACTCGCAATTTCTTTAGCTATTTGTTCATCTGTCGTTTGCAATCCGCAGTATTCACAAAGCTGTTGCAACTGTTCTTTTGGGTTGGCTAAAAATTCTTCGTATTTTATGGAAATATAATTTTCATTAGTATGTTGTAATGACAAAGCAGTGCTTACATATTCCTGCCAAAGTTCATAGCCTTGTTCTA
>JADKZZ010000138.1 GCA_020848475.1 Chitinophagales bacterium
AAAATCAGTTTGTATCGCACGTGCTACAAATGTGCCTACATCACCTCGTAAAATGAGATTGTTGGCAGACGTAATCCGTGAAAAAGATGTAATGGAAGCATTAAATATCCTTACATTCTCAACCAAACATGCTTCTAAAACAATGGAAAAATTAGTTCGCTCTGCCATTGCAAACTGGGAACAAAAGTTCGAAACGAAAGCAGAAGATAGCGAATTGTACATAAAATCAGTAATGATTGATAGTGCAAGAATTCTAAAACGATTCCAACCTGCACCTCAAGGTAGAGCATACAGAATTCGTAAACGCTCTAACCACATTACAGTGCAATTGGCTAGCCGCGTAGCGCAAGCAGAACAAACAACTGAAAATAACGAAAAATAATCTAAAAAAATAAAATGGGTACTAAAGCAAATCCGATAGCAAATAGATTAGGTATCATCAGAGGATGGGACTCTAATTGGTATGGCGGCAAAGATTTTAGCGATAAATTAATTGAAGATCAAAAAATCAGAAAATACTTAAACGCGCGTATTCAAAAAGGTGGTATTTCTAAAATTATCATCGAAAGAACACTTAATAGAATCACGATTTCAATTAATACATCTCGTCCTGGCATCATTATCGGAAAAGGTGGAAATGAAGTAGATAAAATCAAAGAGGAAATCAAAAAAATCACGAAAAAAGATGTTCAAATCAATATCGTTGAAATTAGAAGACCTGAGATTGATGCTGCTATCGTTGGTGAAACAGTTTGCAAACAGTTAGAAGCTCGCGTAAACTTCCGTCGTGCTGTAAAAATGGCTATCGCATCTGCAATGCGTCTTGGTGTTGAAGGTATCAAAATAAAATGCTCAGGTCGTTTAGGTGGTGCAGAGATGGCAAGAAGTGAAGAGTATAAAGAAGGACGTACACCATTACATACATTTAGAGCTGATATCGATTATGCTTGGAAAGAAGCGGAAACTATCTATGGTAAAATAGGCGTGAAAGTTTGGATCTGCAAAGGTGAAGTGTTCACAAAACGCGACCTTTCTCCAAATATTGGCATGGAAGAAGCTAATAAAAAAGGTGGTGAGAGACGCGATGACAGAAGAGGTGGTGAGAGAAGAGATGATCGTCGTGGTGGTGGCGACAAACGTGGCGGCGGAAAACCAAGAGGTGAAAGATCTGAAAATAGAGGACCAAGAAAAAAATAATTATTAAAGAAGTAGGAAATAGGAATACAAATCTGAAATCTGAAATCTAAAATCTCAAATAAATAGGGTTATGTTACAACCGAAAAGAGTAAAATTTAGAAGAGTTCACAAAATGAAAATGAAAGGCATTGCGTACAAAGGATCGCAATTGTCATTCGGTTCATTCGGATTGAAATCATTAGACGAATGTTGGATTACAGACCGTCAAATTGAAGCTGCGCGTATTGCTTTAACAAGAAATATGAAACGTGAAGGTAAAGTATGGATTAACATATTTCCAGATAAACCAATCACTAAAAAACCAGCTGAAGTACGTATGGGTAAAGGTAAAGGTTCATTAGATCATTGGGTGGCTGTTGTAAAACCAGGCAGAATCTTATTTGAAATCGAAGGCGTGTCTAAAGAATTGGCAGAAGAATCATTACGATTGGCAGCTCAAAAATTGCCGGTATTAACCAAATTTATCGTAAGAAGAGATTACGATGCCGCTAATCAATAAAATCTAAAAAAATGGCAACAACAGTAGCATATAAGGAAATAACATCTTGGAGTGATGAAGAATTAAACAACGAATTGTCCGCTTCAAAATTGAAACTGACAAAATTGAAATTCAATCACGCTATCACACCATTGGAAAATACGAATGTATTAGGCGAAACACGCAAACACATCGCTCGTATCCAAACGGAATTGAGAAAAAGAAAATTATCTAAACAAGCATAAACTAAGTGCAGATGACAACCGAGTTAACAACGGAAAGACAATTAAGAAAAACAAGAGTGGGTATAGTAACCTCCAATAAAATGGAAAAAACTATTACTGTAGCTGTTGTTCGTAAATTAAAACATCCTAAGTACGGAAAATTCTTAAAGAAAACTAAGAAATTTCATGCACATGATGAAAAAAATGAATGCAATATAGGCGATACCGTAAAAATTATGGAAACACGTCCTTTAAGTGCAACAAAAAGATGGAGATTAGTAGAAATCGTAGAAAAAGCTAAATAAGATGGTACAACAAGAATCAAGACTACGAGTAGCTGATAACAGCGGCGCCAAAGAAGTACTTTGCATCAGAGTATTAAAAGGTACAAGAGCTCGTTACGCATCAATCGGCGACAAAATAGTAGTATCTGTAAAAGATGCGATGCCAGGCGGTAACGTAAAAAAGAAACAAGTATCCAAAGCGGTAGTTGTTAGAACAAAAAAAGAAATTAAACGCAAAGATGGAACGTATATACGTTTTGACGACAATGCAGTAGTATTGTTGAACAATAACGACGAACCACGTGGTACACGTATCTTCGGACCTGTTGCGCGCGAACTGAGAGATAAAGACTACATGAAAATTATCTCATTAGCTCCAGAAGTATTATAAAAATATAAGCGTATATCAATTATGAGTACATCAACACAAAAGCGCTTTGCGCCGAAATTGAAAATAAAAAAAGGAGATACAGTTATCGTTATCACTGGAGAAGATCGTGGTAAAAGCGGTAAAGTATTAGAAGTATTTCCTTCTAAAAACACAGCATTGGTTGCTGGTGTAAGAATAATTTCTAAACACACAAAACCAAATGCTCAAAATCAACAAGGTGGTATCGTGAAAAAAGAAGCACCTATTAACATCTCTAACTTAATGCTTTCAGTAGGCGGTAAAGCTACTAAAGTAGGCAGAAAAGTAGAAGATGGAAAATCAGTAAGAATTGCAAAATCAACAGGAGAAATAATTAAGTAATGAGTTACATTCCTACATTAAAGAAAAAATATACTGAAGAAGTAGTACCAGCGTTAAAAACGAAGTACAACTACAAGTCAGTGATGCAAGTGCCAAAGTTAACCAAGATTGTAGTCAATCAAGGTGTAGGCGCTGCCGTTGGAGACAAGAAATTGATAGATAATTCTATCGATGAAATTTCTAGAATCACAGGTCAAAAAGCTGTTTCTACGAAATCTAAAAAAGCAATCTCCAACTTCAAATTGAGAGAAAATTTACCAATCGGTGTACGTGTTACATTGCGCGGCGAAAGAATGTATGAGTTTTTAGAACGTCTTATGGCCGTGGCATTACCACAGGTTCGTGACTTCAAAGGCATCAACGATAAATCTTTCGACGGTCGCGGAAACTATACCTTAGGTATCACTGAGCATATCATTTTCCCTGAAATTGATATCGACAAAATCTCTAAAATCAGCGGTATGGATATCACTTTCGTGACATCTGCAAATACTGATGACGAAGCATATTCATTATTAAAAGAAATTGGTTTACCATTTAAGAAAAAATAAGCATGGCAAAAGAATCAATGAAAGCACGCGATGCAAAGCGTTTGAAACTAATCAACAAATACAAAGCAAAACGTGACGAATTAAAAAAAGCAGGTGACTACACTGCATTGGATAAACTTCCAAAAAATGCATCACCAGTACGCTACAGAAAAAGATGTAAATTAACGGGTCGTCCTCGTGGTTACATCGGCTTCTTTGGATTGTCAAGAATTCAATTCAGAGATTTAGCTAGCTACGGTATGATTCCAGGATTATCTAAAGCAAGCTGGTAGTAAAGTAAAGAAATTAATTAATAAATTATAAGTGAAGGTGGGAAACTGAGCCGACAACGACTTAAGTCTCACATCTAAGCGGTCTAAACAAAAAAAGAAATGGTTACAGATCCAATAGCAGACTTTCTAACAAGAATCAGAAATGCACAACTCGCTGGTCATACCATCGTTGACATTCCTGCTTCTAATATGAAGAAAAAACTAACCGAAATATTACACGAAAACGGTTATATCCTAAAATTCAAATTCGAAGAAGACGGTCCTCAAGGTACTATCAAGATTGCATTGAAATACAATCCTGAAACAAGAGAGCCAGCAATCAGAGAGCTCGTTAGAATCTCTAAACCAGGCTTACGTCGTTATGCACACGTAGCAGGTATTCCTAGAGTAAAAAATGGTTTAGGTTTAGCTATTTTATCAACGTCAAGAGGTATTCTTACAGATAAACAAGCAAAAAACTTAAATGTAGGTGGTGAAATTATTTGCATAGTATCTTAAAATAAAAAAGACATGTCACGCGTAGGAAAATTACCAATATCAATACCGGCAAAAACTGAAGTGAACGTTGCAGATAATAACGTCGTTACAGTAAAAGGACCAAAAGGTACTTTGTCAGAAAAAGTGGACAGAGATATCATCGTAAAAGTAGAAAATGGCAATGTAGTGTTGGAACGTCCAACAGACCAAAAACGTCATAGAGCTTTACATGGTTTATACAGAGCACTATTAAATAACATGGTGTTAGGTGCAAGCGAAGGCTATAAAAAATCATTAGATGTAGTAGGTGTAGGTTTTAGAGCTAGTAACCAAGGTCAATTATTAGAATTGTCAATAGGTTTCTCTCACCCAATCTTCGTATTAATTCCAGAAGAAGTAAAAGTATCTACTGTTTCTGAAAAAGGTCAACCGCCTCGTATTATCTTAGAAAGCACAGACAAGCAATTAATTGGTCAAGTAGCTGCTAAATTAAGAAGCTTAAGAAAACCTGAACCTTACAAAGGAAAAGGTATTAAATATACTGGCGAAATATTGCGTAAAAAAGCAGGTAAGTCTGCAGGTAAAAAATAATCAAAGGTAGGCACGCCAAATCACGTGTAACCATTAAAATAAAAAAATTATTGTCATGGCAGTAACTAATAAATTATCTCGTAGAGAAAAAATTAAATTTAGAATCCGTAAAAAAATCAGTGGTACAACAGAACGTCCAAGATTATGCGTATTCAGAAGCAATAGCGAAATCTATGCTCAAATCATTGACGACGCAACAGGCAAAACAATTGCTTCTGTATCATCTCAAAAATCAACTGGCACTAAAACGGAAAAAGCGAAAGCTGTTGGTGCATCTATCGCTTCTAAAGCTAAAGATGCAAATATCGCTAACGTTATATTCGACAGAAATGGATTTTTATACCACGGCAGAATTAAAGCTTTAGCAGATGCTGCCAGAGAAAACGGATTGCAATTTTAATAAGCAGGTAATGGCGCTAATACGTCACACAAAAAAATAAAATATGTCAAAAGTAAAAGAAAATAAAGTTAGAACAGCCACAGAAATCGAATTAAAAGAAAAAGTGGTAGGTATTCAACGTGTTGCTAAAGTTACAAAAGGTGGTCGTACATTCAGCTTCTCTGCGCTAGTCGTAGTAGGTGATGGTAATGGAACAGTTGGCCATGGTTTGGGCAAAGCACGTGAGGTTCAAGAAGCTATCCAAAAAGGTATCGATGATGCTAAGAAAAACTTAGTGAAAATTCCTATCTTAAAAGGTACAATTCCTCACGACCAAGCAGCAGAATTCGATGGCGCTAAAGTATTAATCAAACCAGCATCTCATGGTACAGGTGTTATCGCTGGAGGTTCAATGCGTGCCGTTTTAGAAAGCGCTGGTATCAGCGACGTGTTAGCAAAATCATTAGGTTCAGCCAACCCACACAATGTAGTTAAAGCAACAATCCAAGCATTAACATTGCTTAGAGATCCTTTTACAGTTGCAAGAGACAGAGGTATTAAATTGACAAAAGTATTTAACGGATAATAGTATGGCGAAGATAAAAATCACTCAAGTTAAGAGTACAATCGACAGAAGTCAACGTCAAAAAGATACCATCAAAGCATTAGGTATCCAAAAGCTAAACAGAAGCGTTGAAAAAGAAGCTACACCGCAAGTATTAGGTATGGTAGCAAAAGTAAAACATTTAGTAACGGTAGAAAACATCTAATAATGAGCATCAGTTTAAATAATTTAAAACCTGCTAAAGGTGCCGTAAAAGGTCGCAAACGTATAGCAAGAGGACAAGGTTCTGGCTCTGGCGGTACAGCTGGAAAAGGACATAAAGGTGCGAAATCTCGCTCTGGTTATAAATCAAAAAGAGGTTTTGAAGGTGGTCAAATGCCATTACAACGCCGTTTGCCAAAACGTGGATTTAAAAATCCAAACAGAGTTGAATTTAGAACAATCAACTTGGCAGAATTACAAGCATTAGCAGAAAAAAATAACATCACAGAGTTCACTTTCGAAACGTTTAGAACACTTAAATTAGTAAAAGCTAGCGATAAAATTAAAGTGTTAGCGAATGGCGAATTAAAAGGTGCATTGAAAGTTTCTGCACATGCATTCAGTGATAAAGCAAAAGAAGCAATTGAAAAAAATAGTGGTGCTGCCACAGTTATAGCATAATAAGCTTATGAAGCAATTTTTCGACACTCTTAAAAATATCTTCAGCATAGAAGACCTGAGAAAAAGAATATTCTTAACCTTAGGTCTTATTTTCATCTATCGCTTAGGATGTTTTGTAGTATTACCAGGCGTAGATGCTACTAAAATCAGCAGCGGTGGCGCTAGCGGTATATTTCAAATATTTGACTTATTTGCAGGTGGTGCTTTCACAAAAGCATCTGTATTTGCATTAGGTATAATGCCATATATCTCTACTTCTATCGTTATGCAATTATTGACATTAGCAGTGCCTTATTTCCAAAAATTGCAAAAAGAAGGCGAAAGCGGTAGAAAGAAAATTACACAATACACACGCTACGGAACAGTAGCAGTGACAGCTTTCCAAGGCTTTGCTTATGTGAAATTCTTGTACTCTCAAAATATCGTATCACCAGAAATTTCTACTACATTATTTTCACTATCGACCATGATTATTTTAATCACAGGTTCTGTATTTGTAATGTGGTTAGGTGAACAAATTCAAGAACGTGGCTTAGGTAATGGTACATCTTTAATCATTATGGCAAATATCATTTCAAGACTACCTGCATCTTTTTGGGCGGAAGCAAAAGGCAGAGCGGTAGCAGGTGGTAGCGGTATATTGATGTTTGTTTTGGAAATGGTCGTTTTAGCATTCGTAATTATAGCAACCATAATGCTTATTCAAGCAATTCGTAAAGTGCCATTGAGTTATGCAAAACAAATGTCTGGTGGTAATAATGCCTACACACAACGCAGAGGTTTCTTACCGCTAAAAGTAAATATTGCTGGTGTAATGCCAATTATCTTTGCACAAGCATTCTTGTTTATACCAGGCACAATAGCTCAAATGTTCCCAGATAGTTCGGCTTCTGGATTTTTAAGACAGTTAACAGATTTTACGTCATTGCCTTATAATATTATCATGTTCTTAATGGTTGTATTATTTACATATTTCTACACAGCTTTAATCATGAATCCTGTGCAAATGGCTGATGATTTAAAACGCAATAATGGTTTCATTCCAGGTGTAAAACCAGGAGCTAATACAGCTGAATATATTGATACTGTATTGTCGAGAATTACATTGCCTGGTTCTATATTCTTAGGGTTTATAGCAATCATGCCATCATTCGCAAATGTATTAGGAGTAAATAGCCAGTTTGCCTATTTCTTTGGTGGTACATCATTATTGATTTTGGTATCCGTAGTATTAGATACTATGCAACAAATAAACTCTCATTTATTAAGTCGCCATTATGATGGTTTAACAAAATCAGGCGCAAAAATAAGAGGTAGAAACGTTGCTACATCAGATTATTAATTTTTAAGAGCGTATGATTCATTTAAAAACGCCCGAGGAAATTGAAAATATAAGAAAGAGTTCTTTGTTAGTTAGCCAGACGCACGCGCTTTTGGTAGAATATATAAAACCAGGTGTCAAAACCGCCAAACTTGATGAAATTGCAGAACAATTTATTAGAGATAATGGCGCAACACCTTCCTTTAAAGGATATGGAGGTTTTCCAGCATCTTTGTGTATTTCTGTAAATGAACAAGTGGTACACGGATTTCCTTCGGATAGAGAAATCAAAGAAGGCGATGTTTTATCAGTAGATTGCGGCGTATATAAAAATGGTTTTCATGGCGATTCTGCCTTCACATTTCCAATTGGAGAGGTAAGTGCAGAAAGTAAAAAATTACTACAGGTAACCTTCAATTCCTTGTATTTAGGAATCGAACAAGCCATTGCCGGAAACCGAATAGGCGATATTGGATTTGCTATTCAAAACTATTGTGAAAATACGCATAACTACGGTGTTGTACGTGATTTAGTTGGTCATGGAATTGGAAAAGATTTGCATGAAGATCCACAAGTGCCAAATTATGGCAAACGTGGAAAAGGACCAATGTTGCAAGAAGGAATGGTATTAGCCATTGAACCAATGATAAATATGGGAACTTATCAGGTAAGAACATTATCCGATAAGTGGACGATAATAGCTAGAGATGGAAAGCCATCTGCTCACTTTGAACATACATTAGCAGTTAAAAGAGGCAAGGCAGACATACTTAGTGACCATAATTTAATATTCGAAGCAATAAAAAAGTCAGAATATATTAAGGATTTCAGATAATTATTACGATATTTGCAGTCCGAAAATTATGGGTAAAACAGATTTAATAAAATTAGACGGTACGATCACGGAAGCTCTTTCTAACGCAATGTTTCGCGTTAAGTTGGAAAACGGCCACGAAATTTTAGCTACAATATCCGGCAAAATGCGTATGAACTACATACGAATTCTTCCGGGCGACAAAGTCGCAGTTGAAATTTCTCCTTACGATCTCTCCAGAGGAAGAATAACTTTCAGATATAAATAAACTAAAGATAGACTACCATGAAGGTAAAAGCATCAGTAAAAAAAAGAAGCGAAGACTGCATCATTGTACGCAGAAAGGGCAAAGTGTATGTGATAAATAAAAAGAATCCAAAATTTAAACAACGACAAGGATAATACTATGGCAAGAGTATCAGGTATAGATCTTCCAAAAAATAAAAGAGGCTACATTGGTCTTACTTATATTTATGGAATCGGCAGATCAACAGCATTAGCAATTTTAAACACAGCAGGTGTTGATCCACAGAAAAAAGTTCATGAGTGGAATGACGACGAGGCAACCGCTATTCGTAACGCAATTACTGCTGAATATAAAGTAGAAGGACAACTTCGCTCTGAAACACAATTAAACATCAAACGTTTGATGGATATTGGTTCTTACAGAGGTATCCGCCACAGAAAAGGATTGCCAGTTCGTGGTCAAAGCACAAAACGTAATGCACGTACTAGAAAAGGTAAGCGCAAAACAGTTGCAGGTAAAAAGAAAGTAACTAAATAGTAAAAATTTGAAGCTCATATAAAATGGCACAAACAACTAAAAAAACAGCGAAAAAACGCGTAGTAAAAGTAGAAGCAGAAGGCTATGTGTATATAAAGGCTACCTTTAATAATATCATCGTTTCTTACACGAACAAAGCAGGTCAAGTAATCTCTTGGAGTAGTGCAGGTAAATGTGGTTTCAGAGGTTCTAAAAAAAGCACTCCTTATGCAGCACAAATGGCAGCTCAAGATGCTGGAACTAAAGCTTACGAAGCTGGTTTAAGAAGAGCAGAAGTTTTCGTTAAAGGACCTGGTGGTGGCAGAGAATCAGCTATCCGTACAATCGGTAATGCTGGTATTGAGGTAACCATTATTCGCGACGTAACACCATTGCCACACAATGGTTGTCGTCCTCCTAAAAAACGTAGAGTATAATAATAAAAATAGTTTAAGCCTTGAAATAAATCTCAATTCTTAAATCTAAAATCTTAAAAAGAAATGGCAAGATATACAGGACCACGTACAAAAAAATCGAGAGCATTTGGAGAGCCTATCTTCGGATACGATAAAGCATTCGAAAAAAGAAAATATGCTCCAGGTCAACACGGAAGCTCTCGTAAGCGTTCGACAAAATCTGAATATGCAATTCAGTTAAAAGCAAAACAACAAGCAAAATATACATACGGTGTATTAGAGCGTCAGTTTTATAAAACATTTGCGGAAGCAGCTCGTAAACACGGTGTTACTGGTGAAAACTTATTGCGTTTGTTAGAACAACGCTTAGATAACACTGTTTTCCGTTTAGGTTTTGCACCTACACGTAGCGCAGCTCGTCAATTTGTTAACCACAAACACATCACAGTGAATGGTAAAATATTGAACATTCCATCATATACAGTAAAAGTGGGTGATGTAATTAGCATTCGTGAAAAATCTAAAAACTTAGATGTCGTTCAAGATACATTGAAGTTAGGTGGTGTAAAAAAATATGGCTGGTTAGAATTGAACACTGAAAAATTGGAAGGTAAATATGTTGAGCTTCCAAATAGAGATCAAATCCCAGAAACTATTAAAGAACAATTAATCGTTGAGTTATACTCTAAATAATTTTTTGAAGAGAATGTTTTACAATTAAACATTCAGATTGAAACTTTAAAAATAAATATTAATTATGGCTATTTTATCATTTCAAAAACCGGATAAGATTCTTTTACAGAAAGCTACCGACTTCGAAGGAACATTTGAATTCGCACCGCTAGAACCTGGTTTTGGAAATACTATCGGTAATGCATTGCGCAGAGTATTGTTATCTTCTTTAGAAGGTTATGCTATCACAAACATTAAAATTGCTGGTGTTAACCACGAATTCTCTACTATCAAAGGTGTAATAGAAGACGTTACAGAAATCGTTTTAAACATCAAACAAGTGCGTTTGAAAAAATTAATGCAAGATGCAGATGCTGGTTATGAAAAAATCTACATCTCTATCAAAAATAAAGAACAGTTCACAGCAGGCGATATCGAATCACATACAAATGTATTTGCGGTTACTAATCCTGATTTAGTGATTTGCAATATGGAAAAAAATGTAAACTTGGAGTTAGAAATTTCTATCGGTAAAGGTAGAGGTTACGTTGCTGCTGAAGAACATTATGTAGATAATTCTATCGTTGGATTAATTCCAGTAGACTCTATTTATACACCTATTAAAAACGTACGTTACAAAATCGAAAATACTCGTGTGGAGCAACGTACAGACTTCGAAAAATTAATCATCGACGTTAAAACTGACGGCACCATCCATCCAGAAGATGCTGTTAAAGAAGCTGCTAAAATTTTGATTCAACATTTAATGTTGGTTTCTGATGAAAATATCACATTCGACTCAGAAGAAAAAGGTCAAGAAGAAGTAGTAGATGAGCACATCTTACACATGCGCAAAATCCTTAAAACACCATTGGAAGATTTAGACCTTTCTGTTCGTGCATATAACTGCTTAAAAGCAGCAAAAATTAACTCATTATCAGAGTTAGTACAATATGACACAAATGAGTTGTTGAAATTTAGAAACTTCGGTCGTAAATCATTAGTTGAAATCGAAGAATTAATCATCGAGAAAGGTATGCACTTTGGTATGGACCTTTCTAAATTTAAATTAGAAGACTAAAAATATAAACTACTGTCGCCATGAGACACGGAAATAAAATCAATCACTTAGGCAGAAAATACGGACACAGAGCCGCATTATTGAAAAATTTAGCTGCTGCTTTATTCGTTCATAAACGCATTGAAACAACTGTTGCTAAAGCAAAAGAATTAAGAGGTTATGTTGAACCATTAGTTACAAAAGCAAAAGATAATACAACACATTCACGTCGTACTGCTTTCTCTTATCTGCAAGATAAAGAAGCTACAAAAGAATTGTTTGATGTGATTGCACCAAAAGTGGGCAACAGACCTGGTGGTTACACGCGTATCGTTCGCTTAGGTCAACGTTTAGGCGATGCTGCAGAAATGGTAATCATTGAATTGGTTGACTTCAACGAAACATATGTTACTAAAGCAACTAAAGCTGCTGAACCTAAGAAAAAAACACGTCGTTCTGGCGCAGCAAAAAAATCGGAAGCAGCGCAAGTAGTGGAAGAGAAGGTAGAAGAAGTAAAAGAAGAGGCAACGGCATCAGCTGAAGAAAAAACAGAAGAATAAGAAATGATTTTTTCGTTATATAATTAAGGATAGCTTTTTTTAGCTATCCTTTTTTTTAATTTTGAAGTGTAAAATTTTAATTTTTTAAAATCATAATCATGCCCACTACACCTGCCATATTATTGCTAGAAGATGGAACAACATTCCACGGATTTGCCTGCGGAAAAATCGGAACTGCAACTGGCGAAATCTGCTTTAATACATCAATGACAGGCTACCAAGAGTTGTTTACAGATCCAAGTTACTTTGGTCAATTGCTCGTTTCTACTAATGTACACGTTGGAAATTATGGCGTTAAAGCTTCTGAAGATGAGTCCAATCAAATTCAAATAGCAGGACTTATCTGTAGAGATTATACCAATAGTTTTTCACGAAAACAAGCAGATAGTTCTATCGAAGATTATTTTATCAAAAATAACTTAGTAGGAATTACAGGCATAGACACACGCGCTGTGGTGCGCCACGTACGCGAAAAAGGCGCAATGAATGCAATTGTATCTTCCGAAAATACAGATATTGATGCATTGAAAAAACAATTGGCAACAGTACCGAGCATGGAAGGTTTAGAGCTTTCTTCTAAAGTGACTACAAAAGAAGCATATACTTACGGCAATGAAAATGCAAAGTATAAAATTGCGGCTTTAGATTTTGGAATTAAAAAGAATATGCTTAGTAATTTTGATGATAGAGATTGCTATGTAAAAGTATTTCCAGCAAATACTTCGTATGATGAATTAAGAAAATTTGAAGCGAATGGCTATTTTATTTCTAATGGACCTGGCGATCCAAGTGTAATGGATTATGCGGTAGAAACAGTAAAACAAATATTAGCAGATGACAAGCCATTATTCGGTATTTGCTTAGGCAATCAGATTTTAGCACGTGCCGTTGGTATTCCTACTTATAAACTACATCACGGACATCGAGGCGGCAATCATCCAGTGAAAAATTTGAAAACAGGAAAATGCGAAATTACAACACAAAACCACGGCTTCGCTGTTGATATGGAAGCCTTGAAAAAGTCAGATAAAGCAACGTTGACACATATCAATCTCAATGATAATTCTGTGGAAGGCTTAGAAATTGTAGGCAAGAAAGCATTTTCTGTTCAATATCATCCAGAAGCTGCGCCAGGACCACATGATTCGAGATATTTATTCGATGATTTTATAAAATTAATGTCTTAGTCGAACGCATTAATCAATCTTAAACTATGCAGCTTTAATGCGTAAAACCTCAATTTCGGCACCTTTTGCTACAGCTTCTTCACTGTGTTTTAAAATGATATTTGTTGTGGCTTCTGTGGTATAATAAGTTCCGCAAATTGGACAAACCAATGCAGGCACGTCTTTTAAAACAACAGTAGTACCATTGCGTTCAAACGCAATAGTTACTTTGCCATTTTCAGGCTTTCCGTGTTTACAATCTAAGCAAATCATATTTTCTATTTTCTTGTTGTCCAATCCTTTTCGAAATGTTGTTCGTTAGGAATATACAAAGTTACAATTATTATTTGACTTTCACTTTGGTTTAAAGCGAGTACAATATGCAAAGGAGCTTCTAACACATTATTATATATTAACTTACTTGGGTACGGGAAATCTGTTGGATAATCTTCAATTTCAATGCCTTGCTCTATCGTGTCTATTATTTGTACTTTTGAAATGCCTCTTTCCAGCATGCGTAATACAGCATGATTTTTAAAAAGCAGACTTTTGTATTGCAATTGCTGAAATATATACATGATGCAAAACTATAAAACTATTACATGCTTAATTCCAAATTTAGATATTTATCCGATGATATTATAAATTAGATGAGTAAAAAATTTATAAAGTGGAATGAAACAATCTCTTCGTCTTTAATACTTATATTTAACTTGACTACTTAGAGGTAGGAACTTTATTGCTATCATGTAGATTTCGGCAATTATTATTCTTAGTTAAGATTATATGCAGATATGCAAATAAAATAACTTCACTTCATTAATTTTTTGGAATTACTTTACTTTCTTTGTGGTAAGAATTGATTAATTTAAAACAAACCCAATTTTCTACGATGGATGCAATAGTACCTTTAATATCATTGATTGCCTTGGAGGTTATCTTAGGTATAGATAATATCATTTTCATTTCCATTTTATCCGATCGTTTGCCTGATGCTCAAAGAAAAAGTTTGCGTTTTTGGGGTCTTGGTTTGGCCATGGTAATGCGCTTACTATTATTGACATTTATATCTTGGATATTAAAATTAGACACCACTTTATTTACGGCATTTGATATCGATTTTTCTGGCAAGGGAATTATCTTAATTGCGGGTGGACTTTTCTTATTATATAAAAGCACAAAAGAAATATACCATAAAACGGAAGAGCCAGAAGCGGAAGAATTATCTGTACCTAAAAAAAGTGGTTTCGGTAGATTGTTGCTCGAAGTCATATTATTGGATTTAGTTTTCTCAGTAGATTCTATCATTACGGCTGTTGGTATGGTGCAAGAACTTTGGGTCATGTACACCGCTGTGGTTGTTACCGTAGGTATCATGTTGGTAGCTTCAAAACCAATAGGCGATTTTATTAAAAACCATCCATCATTTAAGGTATTAGCTTTATGTTTCTTAATGATGATTGGTGTTTCCTTAATTGCAGAAGGTATGCACTTCCAAATACCGAAAGGCTATATTTATTTTTCTATGGCATTCGCATTTTTTGTCGATATCATGCAGATGAAATCTGAGAAACGCAAATAAGCTTCTTAATACATATTACTTTATCTACTGCTAGTAAGTTTATAATACTAATGTTGCACTTTTATACTATGGGTTTCAAAAAAAAAGTATATTTATGCTAAATGAACGAAAAACTCGAATTTTCAACATACAAAAGGATTGTACAGGAATTTATTGGACCAATTGATTGTGAAATTTCAGAAATTGAGAACGGGCTTATCAATTCTACATTTCTAGTGCGCACAGTAGATAAGAAATATATTCTACAAAAAATAAATACGTCAATATTTAAATCACCGGAAATACTTTTACGTAATTATTTGAAACTTAATGAACTCTTATCTAACAGCAGTTATCGTAGGCAGAAGATTACATTACTACCAAGCAGTTTAGGTGATTACATCGTAAAAAAGCAAAACAATGAACATTGGCGATTGATGGAATATATCGAGCAATCTAAAACATTTCTAAAAGTACCAAATCCAGCGATTGCCTATAATGCAGCGGCATGTTTTAGCGAATTTTATAAATCGATAAATAGACAAACTTTAGCTTTAGAAGAGCCAATAGATGATTTTATTAATTTTGATAAAAGAATTAACAGCTACCTGCTTTCTTTAACGACGGCAACTGCACAGAGAAAAGAAACAGCGAAGACGATTATTGATGAAGTGGCTCCATATTTAGAACTGCATAAAAAATGGGATGAGCACATACAAAATGGTATGTTTGCCAAACATAATATTCACGCTGATCCAAAAATTTCAAACATTTTATTTAATGATGCTAATGATGCGATTGCAGTAATCGACTTAGATACAATAATGAATGCGAGCTTACTCTACGACTTTGGAGATATGGCACGCTCATACTGCAACCTATTAGAAGAAGATGATTGCACCCAAGCAAACAACTTCAGCAATGAAATATATATTGCCGTCAAAAAAGGTTTTTTATCGCATTTAGAAGATATGCTCACGCCTTGTGAATTAGAAAATTTAGATTATGCCGCACAGCTCGTCGTATATATCCAAGCGATCAGATTTTTGACAGACTTTTTAAATGGTGATGTTTATTATAAGACCAATTATCCGACGCATAATTTAGATAGAGCGCAAAACCAATTTTCTTTATTTAGCCAAATGAAGAACGTACTTTAAATAATCAATATGTCTATTTTGAGATATGCTTACATTTATCAGTAAAGAGTGTGATAATTGATTGCAAAAAAATTATGGCATAACGATAATATAGGATTTTCCTGCAGTCGTTTGGAATTCAATTTCATTATTGTGTTTTACTGTAAATGAAATTTTATTTTTGTTTTCGTCTATTATATAAGCTATATGTATGTTCTTATAGTATAGTGCGCATTTTTTTCCCGAGCCAGAATAAATTGTTGTACGTTTTAATGTGCTATTATTCCATTCCATATCTACAGTAAAATTATCAGCAGCTTTTAAACCCTTTAC
>JADKZZ010000139.1 GCA_020848475.1 Chitinophagales bacterium
ACTTGTGTAATAATAATTTTATTTCACCATTCTGTTTTTTCTGATTCAACTGTAGATAACAATGCTGAAAATTTGAATAGCAGTTCGATTGCACAATTGGATATACATGTGTTTCATGATACTACATCTATCAATAATTCGTCTTTATTTATTGTTTTTGATCAATCAATAGCCTATATAACTGATTACTACTATACATTTAATTTGATAAATGGCACTCAAAAATTAGCTTTCCAGCTCAAAGAAAATGACAGTGTATATTTAGGTCAAAATAAAGTTTTTGCAGTTAAAGCAATGCTGATTGGAAAATATTATACAGATAATATTCCATCTGTAATTGTAAATCAAGTTTTTAATAAAACCACACTACTGAAATCTAAAGTAGGCAGGAATATTTCAGGTATAAAAACTGACTCATTAATCAAATTAAATCTAAGTAATATTTTTCAATTAAATAAAAACACTAATTCTTTTTTTATAGTAGATATAAATTTTCTTTCAACCAAAAAAAAATCAAATTTTCTAGAGAATCAAGATGCTAAGCCCAAACATATCAGCTTGTATTCTTCAAATAATAATCAACTAATAGTAGATGACATTAAATTAATCAACTACTTGTTTGAAAAATACAAAATAAAGTATCCAAATATCTTGTACTTTTATTATCCGGATGCCATATCCATAAATGCATACGCAGATTTTTTTTATGCTACTGATTTAAAAAAGATTTTTTTTATATCGATAAATGGTGGTGCTATTAAAAATAATATTTTAAAAAGTGAGGGTATAGCATTATTTATAGCACATGAATTGGCTCATATATATGGTGGAAATCCGAGTAAAGATAATAAATTAATATCATGTGAAGGACAAGCGGATTATTTCGCAACAAAAGAAATTCAAAAAAAAGTATGGGAATCTCAAGCAAATTCTGTTTGTACTGAAGGAATTTATCAGGTTGAAATGTTATTTAAAAATGGATTACATGAAAACTTATTTGCTAAGAAATGTGAAGATATAAATAAAGTATTGTGTTACACTCACCCTTGTGCAAGCTGTAGAATTGAAACATTTAAGGCTGGTTTATATGATTTAAATAAGCCGAAATGTGCTGGAAAACCTTCCGGAGTTAAATGAAAAATAAATCAAAATAGCTCACTAATTTTTAGCAATAATTTTTCTGGCTCGAATGGTTTTTGAATAAATTCATCAAAGCCAATTTCGTCGATTTCATCTTTGCTTAATGTCATTAAAGATGCTGTATTTCCAACTATTTTCACCTTATTGTATTTTTTGTTTTTTCTAATTTGCATCGTCGTGTCAATGCCATTTAGGTTAGGCATATCCAAATCCATAAATATAATATCTGGTATTTTTTTGAACAATAAAGCAATGACTTCATTACCATCAATGGCTTCTATTATTTTAAGTGAAGGATTAAACTTTAGCAAGATATCTTTGGCTACTTCTCTATTTTCTTCATTATCATCGGCAATAATGATGTATTTGTTATCCAATTTTGATGCTAATATGGACACATCAAAATCAGTCATTTTATTTGCATGATCTGCTACGTGCTTGAATGGCAAACACACAGTAAATTCTGTGCCTTTATTGACTTTGCTTTTTGCCGAAATAGTGCCATTCATCAATTGCACAATTTTTTTAGAAATAGACAAGCCTAAGCCTGTGCCACCAAATTTATTTTTTATGGTTTTATCAGCTTGTTCATATCGCTCGAAAATTAAATTTATTTTTTCTTTGTCAATACCAATTCCTGTATCTGCAATAACAAATACTAGTTTATACTGTTTCTCATCAATATTTTCAATCTTTATAGTTATCGTTACGCTGCCATTATCCGTAAATTTTATAGCATTTGATACAATATTCAAGAGTACTTGATATAAACGTATTTTATCAGCATTTACAAACAAATCTTCTGGAAAATTATTTCTAATCTTTAATTTTATTTCTTTGGCGTTTGCTTTTGGTTCTAATGAGGTAAAAATGTCGTTGGATAAATCTATTAACTTAAAAGCTTCATTATTCAATTCCATTTTCCCTGATTCAATCTTAGAAATATCTAATACATCATTAATGATACCTAATAGATTTTCACCTGATCGTTTTAAACGTTTGATGTAATCAAACTGTACAGGATTTAAACTTTGCTGTTGCAATAAATAGCAAATGCCAAGAATGCTATTGATAGGCGTGCGGATTTCATGGCTCATGTTTGCTAAAAAATCGTGTTTGATGTTCGCCATCTTTTCTGCCACATCTTTTTCAAATCGTAATAAATCTATTTTTTTATTTAGCTCTAAATTTCTAATACGTTTATCCGATTCCGCGCTGAGATAAGCCTCTTTTGTGGAGTTGAGTTTTTTATAATATTCTAATGCATTTTTGTAGTCGCCTTTCTTCTCTAACATAGAAGATAATGTTTGGTAGATGCCAATAAGATTATATTTTAAATCTAATTTTTCTGATTGCTCAATTGCGTCTTTTAGCAATATTTCTGCTTCTTCAATTCTATTAAAGGTTACGCAGGCATCTGCCATCATGATTTTTACAACTACAAGATGGTTTAGCTGTTTTAGTGAAGTATAGATTTTCAACGCTTCTTGATATGATGCAATTGAATTTGTTTCATCATTTTGTAATTCATATAACAAGCCAAAATTAGAATATGCAATTGCCATTACTGCTAAATAATTGTTTTCTACAGCAATATTAAAACCTTGTTGCAGAGGATTTTTTGCTAATTCAGGTTCATTAAAATCTAATAATATACCAGCATAGCCAATATGAAATTGAGCATTATAAAATAGATTATCAGATTTGCGAATAAACTCAAGTGATTTTTCATACGCTTCAATCGTATCCGTTTTTAGTCGCTGCTTATGAAATAGTGTAGCTTGATTTTGATATACTGCTGCTAGTTGGCGCATGTCATTTACTCGATAAGCAACATCTATTTGTTCATTCAAAATAAGCTGTGCTTCTTCCAGGTTGCCTAATGTTTTTTGAATGCGAAATTGCAAACCTATAGCATCTAAAAGACGAATATCATTATTGCATTTTATAGCATTTGTTTTGGCTATTTCCGTAAATATTAATGCTTGTTCAATGTTGTTTAAGTCGAGATAATAGAGCGCAAAATTGACTCCTAAATCTGGCAATAAATCTAGGCGATTGTGTTTAGTAATGAGCTTATAAGATGCATTTAATTTAGAAAATAATTCATCATTACTTATCCAATTATCAGAACGCTTTAGATTAACAATAAATGTCTCTGCTTTTTCTATTGTTGTAATCAACATATTATTTTCGCTTAGTTTTAAGGTGATTAAATATACTTAATATTATTTTGATTTTTTTTGTATTTTAATAAAACACAAGAAATTACACATCAGTTTTTCCTTTTGAAAAAAAAGTATCATAAAAGTTGTATAATTCATTTTTTTGTTTAATTTGTGGACATATTAAAAAACTATGGCTAAGAAAATTCCATTTACGGTTGAACGAACTTTTAAATCTTCTCCTGCAATTTTGTATAATTTTTTAACTACACCATCTGGTTTAGTGCAGTGGTTTGCAGATTATGTAGATTTAGATCCAAACGGCGAAGTATTTACCTTTGAATGGAATGGTGATGAGCAAATTGCAGAAGTCTTGTCGTACGAAGAAGATGAATATATCAAATTACGTTGGGAAGACGAAGAAGACGATAAAGCCTATTTTGAATATAAAATTAAAGTAACAGACATCACAAAAGAAACCATACTCACTGTTACGGATTATGCTTATAAAGAAGATATTGAAAGTTCTAAAGAACTCTGGAAAAGCCAGTTGAATGATTTGGCGAAGGCATTAGGAAATGGCTAATTTTTTTTCTGAAATAATTGTAACTGCATATCTAATTGCAACTGCATCACTTCGAGTTGCTTTTTTATTTCTTTCATTTGTTTTTTCAATTGTTCAATTTCCTCATTTAGCTTTATTTTCTCTGCATTGAGGTCTATTGGACTTGCTGTTGAATTACTTGCAGTATCTGTTGGTAATTGAACAGATTGAATCGTATTTACATTATTTGTTACAGGTATAAAATTGGATTTTTCTAAAGCACTTATTTTCTTTGAAACAATTTTTACAATCGTATAATTATAAATACCAGAATAGGCGCTAATCGGCGGCGTTTTGAGCGTTGCTTTTGTCCAAACTACATATTGATTTCCTTCTTCAAAATCAAAGTTTAAGACATCTTCTATCGGAATTATTTTTTCTATTTTATTTTCTTTAACAGTGTAACAAGTGCTATTGTTGTCATTACAAGGTGATGTAAATGGCGAAATTTGCCAAATTAATATATCAGTTGGCACACTGGCATTAACCTGTAAGCTCGGCTTTGCATCAGGAATAATAGTGCCTTTTTGAGCAACTAACATCAACGGTGAGAGCAAAAAAAATAGACAGATAGATTTGAATAGCATTGTTTATTTTTTTGGTAGGTATGTAAATTCAACAATTCCTTCATATTGATTATCTGACTTAATGAAAATGGTTTCGCTGTAAGCAATTGTTATAGGCTTATTTATGTCAGATACTAATTTTGAGATATTACATTGCGCACACGATTTCAATTGTATTGGATTGTTATTGGTATTAATACTGATATCGCAATTAGGAAAAGGAGCGAAGCTAAACCATGCATTTTTAGGCGCAATATTTACATACGTAATCTTGTTTGTAATCAATTTTTGCAAGCTTGAATTTTGGTAGGCTAAGTCAATGTTTGCAATAGCTTTAGTGCCAATTTTATCTTCTAAATGAATATCGGCAATGTAGTTTCGCTCCGTATTTGTTGAAGTGCCAGTAATTAACTCTATAGCTTTTATGTCGTCAAGTTGAATATCATTCCAATAATCAAGATTTTTATTGGCAATATCCGTTTTTAAATGATTCAAAAATGCTGTGTCATTATTTAAAACTGAAATATCAATACTAGAATTTTGTATTGCCGTGCTAGCTAGAGCTGTATTCTTTGATGCCGATTGTTGTGCTGTCGAAAATAAGGAAGAGTATTTGTATAAAAAAAGAGACAACAATATCAAAAAACTGATAAATGCAGCAATGTTTCTAATGAATATAGTCGATTTCTGTGCTGTATGGATAAGCGTTTTTTGTTCGTTTTGCGTTGAGAATACTAATGGTTTTGCTTGTTTTGAAGCGTGCAATTCTTTTTCTAAACGATCGCGTTCTTGGCGTTCTGCATTTAAACGAGTAATTAAAATTTGTTCTTTTGCTTTTCGCTCTTGTTCTAATTCATGCAATAATTTGTTTTCTATTTCCAATTGCTGCTTTTCGTGAAGTGTTTGTTGCACTTGTTGTTTCAAACTTTGGTCGGCGAGTAAGGCGATTTGTTGTTGCTGTTTTTGTTCTTCTAATTCAAGTTTTAAACGCTCCAGCTTCAGCTTATCTTTTTCTTGTTGTATTTGAAGTAATCTATCTTTTAATTTTTTTTCGTCTGTAAATTTTTGTTGTGTATTTTTAGTAGATGCTTGTTTTTGCGTTATTTCATGTTCAATCAAATCGATTTCATTAGATATTTGCATATCATTTGAAGCGGAAATATCCATCTTGTCAACGGTCAATAAATGCCCATTTTCATTTTTATAAATCAGAAAACCACAATGAGAGCAATACCTTGATTTTCCAATTTCAATTGGCAATAATTCAAATGTGGTATGACAATTTTTACAATTCACAAACAAGCTTTTTGAAACTGCTGTCTAACATAATTATGATGATATATAATGCAAAAGTAGAAGACAAGCTAAACAATATTATAAGAAGCAACTTCAATATAAAAGTAGTAAAAATCACAGAAGAACTGCGACAGAAATATCCATATTTTATAGAATATTGTTGATAAGGAGAGATGAAATTGGAATTATAAAAATTATTGAAATAAAAACTATGTTTAAGTTTATTTTGTATATTAGTAAATATTTTAAACTCTTAAATAAAAATTATGAAAAAAATTAAAATCTTTAGCTTTGTAGTATTTGGTTCAATGCTAATTGCGTCGTGTTCAAGTACATCATTAAACAAAATCAATACGAGCGTGTACGATACTCGTCAACAAAAAATCAACAAAAATTCAATTCCATACAATCCAGTAGTTGTAGATTTAGTGGTTGATATCAACAAAAAAGTATCTGGTTCTAATCTCCGTCAAGTTGACCGATATACAGACTATGAACTCCAAAATGCAAAAGAAGCAGCATTGTATAATGCTATGACTAATTCAGGAGCTGATGTGATTATTGATCCAATCTATAAAATCAATATTTCAAATAATGATGGACGTGATGCTAAAATAACCATTCAAACAGAAGTTACTGGCTTCTATGCAAAATATACAAATGCTCACAAAGCAGATGCTAATGAAATTCAAAATTTAAAAATACTAAATAAGTAATCATGAATAGAATACATAAATTACTTGCAATAATTATTGTTGCATTAGTCTTTCCTTCCTGTTCTCAAATGGCATACAACAAGATTAACACATCGGTGTATGAAACACGTCAACAGGACATTGATAAAGGAGCTCTACCTTTCAATCCTGTAATTGCAGATTTACAAGTTGACCTATCCAAAAAAATATCTGGAACTTCGATTCGACAAGTTAGTAGATTTAATGATTTAGAATTAGAAAACACGAAAGAAGCAGCATTATATAATGCGGTAACTAATTCTGGCGCTGATGTTGTTGTTGATCCAATATTTAAAATTAACATAAGCAATAATGATGGCAGAGATGAAAAAGTAACTATTCAATCAGAAGTTACTGGTTTCTTTGGAAAATATACAAGCATTCATAAAGCAACAACTGCTGAGTTAGAAAATGCTGTATATGATAGATCTTTGTTGTATGCAAATACACCAACAGCGTCAAATAAAAATTCGTCAGCAGTTCTTCCAATAGAAGAAGATATGGCATTAGCGGCAGAAAAGGCAGCTGCATTAAAGAAGAAAAAACGAAAAGCAATAGGCTGGGCTGTTGGCTCTACATTAATTTTAAGTTTAACACTTGGGTTAGGTGTTGGATTAGGAATGGGAAATTCTTACGGTTTTTAATTCCTGCATATAATCATTCTAAAAATACAAAGAGGCTGTTTCACTAATGAAACAGCCTCTCTTTTATTTCAATTTAAGTTAATATTTTACACCAAAACAAAATACTTTTGTAGAAGTTGAGTTTATTGTTATTGGTTTATTTACATCATTTTGTAATACAAAAACATATTCACCTTCACCTAAATTTTCTGGTAATACTAATTCATATACATTAGAAGAAATTTCACTAGGTAAAATAAACACTCTATTTTTCGCAGGACGGACTGTAATTTGTCTATTTCCTTTCTTGAAATCACAAGTATAAAGATTGATATAATCAGCAGTTGGTTTTACATTTTCAGTTTTAATTAATAATTTAGGAATTTTGCCTTTCACAAATTGAATTTTTGACTCTTCTCCAGCAATATCAATAGTAAGGTTTTTAGTTGTACTGCCTGTAAAAATTCCATTTGAAATATCTGTAAAAAATAAATTATCATCTTTTTTTGAGTAAACTAAATTGGTGATTTTGGGATTTGGAAATATAGAGTTGTCTGTTTTACTATTGATATCAATATTTTCTAGAGTTGGTTCTTTAGCAGCCATTTCCTTAGCTAGCAATGCAGCTTCTTCAGCCTTCTTTTGTTCTTGTTCTAACTGTTGTTTTTTTAATGCAGCCAACTCTGCTTCTTGTTTAAGTTTTAGTTCTGCTTGTGCTTTTAGTTCTGCGGCTACCTTTTGTTTCTTGTCATCTAATTGCTGTTGTAACGCCGCTAATTCTGCTTCCTGTTTTGCTTTAAGTTCTGCTATTTTTTTTAATTTTATTTCTTCTGCCTTCTTTTCTTCTTCTAACTGCAAGGCTAATGCTGCTGCTTTTTCTTTTTCTATTTTTTCATAATCAATCTTTGTTGGCGCAGGTACTGAAGTGTTGCTATACGTAGATGATGTGTAGCTTGTTGAATTGCTTTCTGTAACAATTGTATTGGCACTTGGTGGAATATATCCATCATTCGATGAAGATGCACTTTGACTCGAAGCATATTTTGTGACATCATTTTTTACAATACTTGGCGGTGTATAAGTAGATGAAATATCTTCTTTGCTGTCAGCATTTTTTGTAAAACCTAATAAGAAATTCCATTGATCTGATAAAATCAAATTGCCATTTTTTAGCTCAAATCTGTTGCATTGTTCTAGCAATTGAAATAGCAAGTTTTCAATTTTCTTATTGCCGCAGTTAATGCCACCAGCAGTAATTTTGCTCACTAAAAAGGTTGTGTTTAAATCAGAACGCACCACAGCAGAAAATTTATTACATGAGCCATAACCATCAATTCTGTCGTTAAATGTATTGATATCTAACCATATCACATTATCATCTGTAACAATGCTTGACACATCGTTTTCTTTCATTTTGCGTAAGTACCATTTGCCATCTAATTTTGAATCGGTTTGTATGCTAGTTGCATGTATGATTTTACCACTTTGTGTTTTCGTAACTCCAGAAGTATTATTATTGTTGCTACTTGCAGCAGCGTTTTGAAGGAGTTGTGCTTTAATTAATTTTTTAGAAATTTCATTTACAAAATAGTAATTTCCATTACTGGTTTCTTTTACACTTATCGTATAGTTGTATCCTTCTTGATAATTAAAGCCATATATAGAACCATAAAATATTTCATATTCTGTTTTTCCTTTTTCTTTGATTAATAAACAAGCCTTTGTGTCTGGCGCATCGCACGGTACTGTTTCAAAGTTTATTTCAAATATTTTAGTTTTATCGCCAGCATTATTATTTGTTACAGTAGGTGTAACTACTGTTTTTACGGGTGCTATTGATTTTTTAGAAACTACTTTTACTAACACATATTTAAAAACAGATTCACCTGCAGCTATTGGTGGTTCTTTTATTGTTTGTTTTACAACTATCGTGTATTTGTAACCAGCTTCATATTCAAAACCATCTATTTTGTCACCATATACTTCGTAATCGGCTTGACCTGGTTGCTTCACCAAAAAACATTCATTGACATAGTAATCACAAGGAACTTTTTCAGCATCTATATACCATGTTTCTGGTTTGGCATTATAAGTTTGTGCATTTAATGTTTGTAATGATAATAGCGTTAAAAATAGTGCTATAATGATAGAATTAAATTTCATAGTTAATATTTATCAACTAAAATACAATAATTAAATATTTTATCAAAATATGACATACCAAAATAAACTATTTTCATATTTGCTTAACGATGATCCAAGCGTCCGTATTTCTGCCTTTGTCGTCCACACAAGAAATTTTAATTTTTCCAAGTGATGCATCGATGAATATTGTTTCATTTTTTGGAGCACTTCGTATAAATTTATTGTCAACGTACCAAGCAAGCTGTTCAACATCATTTGCCGCTTGTGCCGACAACATTAATTTTTGATTTGTCGAATGAATATAATAGGTGAGTCCGTTTACAGGTTTTGTTATGATAGGATAATTTGATTCTTTTATTTTCACACAGTTTGTATTGTGTTCAGGCGTTTTTTGATAAGGCAGGTTTTTGGATTCGTAAAAGGCAATCAGTTCAGGCGCATAATTAGGATACCATTTTTCAATATAATTATTATTACCTACACATGATGAACAGTATGCAATAGTGCTATCCATGCTCACCCAAACTTTTTTCAAATGTGTACATTTTTTGTTGGCGCTTTTTCCTGGAATATAATAGGCAAAAATCAAATCTGTACAATGTTCATTAGGTATATCGCCACTTTCTGCGCATACTTTTCTAAACTGTAAATCCTTTGGTCGTTTAAACCAATCTTTGTCATTGTTTTTTGCTATTAAATTAAATATCTGTAATAATAATGGAGTAGCTATATCTGCGCCATTTAATTCAGGAACGCCTTTGCCATCAAAATTTCCACACCAAACACCAACCGTATATTTATTATTAAAACCAATGCTCCAAGCATCTCGTCTGCCATAAGAAGTGCCCGTTTTCCAAGCTATCTTTGGTAGGTTTATCACGCTTTCAGCTCTATTCGGCAAATCGCTTCTACGCAATGTAGTTAATATTTGTGCTACCATATAATTAGCCTGTGGAGAAAGAATTTCAATCGCTTGATTGCTTTTTGTTAATGCTGTCATTTTGGGCGCTTCAAACGTACCGTTGTTAGCAAAAATACTATACATACCAACTAGTTCTTCTAAGGAAACACCACAACCACCTAATGCGGTTGATAAGCCTAATTTGTCTTTATCTTTTTCTATTTGTTTGAAGTCAATTTTATCTAAAGTATTGATTAAAGTGTTTAATTCAATGTCATTTAATACTTTAACAGCAGGAATATTTAATGATTGAGCAAGTGCATCTGCCATGGCTACTTTACCATGAAAATGTTCGTCATAATTTTCTGGTGTATAGCCATCAAAATCGATAGGAACATCTGTAATTATTGAACGTGGCGTATAAATACCTTTGTCAAATGCAAGTCCATAAATTAAGGGCTTGAGTGTGCTGCCTGGAGAACGTATTGCCTTTACACCATCAACTTGTCCTTGTGTGGAAACACTTGTAAAATCAGGTGAACCAACATAGCTTATCACTTGATGATTTTGATTGTCAACAATAAATACAGCAGCATTTTTGATGTCTTTAAATTGCAATATTTTAGAATAATTGTTGACCATTTCTTCTACATCTAATTGCATATTGTAATTAATATAAGTAGGAATAATTGGTATTGATTGAAATTGCTTTTTCAATCGAATACAAAAATGTGCTGCTATTTTTGGTGGTGTTCTTCTATAAGCCGTTAAAGGTTCTTCGAGTGCATCATCAATTTCTGTTTCGGAAAAAACTTTATTTTTTTTAAATTTTAATAAGCATCGATTTCTTACTTCTTGAATGGCAATATTTTTTTTACCTAATTGTAATGATGTTGGCCTGTTGGGAATAATTGTTAATGTAGTCACTTCAGCCAAACTCAATTGATTTGGCAATTTACCAAAATATAAATATGATGCAGATTTGACGCCTTCTATATTGCTGCCATAAGGCACTAAATTAAGATACAACTGCAATATTTCGTCTTTAGAGTAATTCCATTCAAGTTGTAATGCACGTGCTATTTCTTTTATTTTTGAAAGTATATTTCTTTCCTTCGGTTCCAACATACGTGCCACCTGCATTGTGATAGTCGATGCACCTGAAGTCCGCCGTTGTGCTATTGTGTTATTATATAATGCACGAACAATGGCAATTGGATTTACACCGAAATGCCAGTAGAACCACTTATCTTCTTTATGTATAAATGCTTTTTGCACGGTTGGTGTTATTTCGTCTAACTGTGTGTACATTCGCCATTTATCATCATGTGTTAGAAATGCAGATAAGATGTAGCCGTTTTCTGCTTCAATAATTGTTGAATAATCTTTTTGTGTTGGAAGTGGAAATAATAAATCTACTACATTAAAAAGCATTAACAAGCAACACAAGCTTAAAAACTTGAGCTGATGGCGTGCTAAAAATGAATAGAATTTTTGCATGATGAAAAAAGAATAACACAAAATACTAAATAAAAAAATGCTCCAATAGCTGGAGCATTTTAATAACTATGTTTAGTTTAAATAATTAAGCAATTGACACCTCATTATCTAAATATACATCTTGAATGGCATTTAATAATTCAACGCCCACTTTTACCTCTTTTTGGAATGCCTTTCTGCCAGAAATCAAGCCCATGCCACCAGCTCGTTTGTTGATGATGGCAGTTTCTACTGCTTCCGCTAAGTCCGTTTGTCCTTTGCTCTCACCACCAGAATTGATTAAACCATTTCTGCCCATATAGCAATTAGCTACTTGATAGCGTGTTAAGTCGATTGGATGATCTGTAGTTAATTCAGAATATACTTTAGGATGTGTTTTACCAAATTTTAAAGCATTATATCCGCCATTTAATGTTGGTAATTTTTGTTTAATGATATCCGCTTGTATAGTTACACCTAAGTGATTCGCTTGTGATGATAAGTCAGTAGCAGTGTGGTAATCAACGCCATCTTTTTTGAAATCGTTGTTACGTGTGTAGCACCATAATATAGTTGCCATGCCTAATTCATGTGCATATTCAAATGCTTTTGACACTTCAATAATTTGACGTTTTGATTCAGGAGAACCAAAATAAATAGTAGCACCTACAGCAACAGCACCCATATTCCAAGCATCTTTGATAGTGCCAAACATAATTTGGTCAAATGAATTTGGATATGACAAAAATTCGTTGTGATTTATTTTTACGATAAAAGGAATTCTATGTGCATATTTTCTTGCAACAGAACCTAAAACGCCAAATGTAGAAGCAACAGCATTACAGCCACCTTCAATTGCTAATTTTACAATATTCTCAGAGTCGAAATAGATTGGGTTCGGTGCAAAACTAGCACCAGCAGAGTGTTCAATTCCTTGATCGACAGGAAGAATAGAAACGTAACCTGTATTTGCCAATCGGCCAGTGCCATAGAGTTGTTGTAAACTACGTAAAACCTGCGGTGATCTATTACTTTGAATCCAAATTTTTTCGGTAAAATCTGGACACGGTAGATGTAATAATGATTTGTCAATGGTTTTACATTGATGATCTAACAAGTACTTAGCTCTTTCTTCGCCTAATAGACTGCTGTATTTACTCATAAATTTATTTTTAACGGTGCAAAGATAAACAATATAGTGCGTATTGGATATGCTTTTTAAGAGACTGCGCTTATCTTTTCTGCTAATTGTTGATAATATTTTGGTGCATCTATCATCTTGCTACCATACCACGAGAAATAGGTGCCATCCACCAATATAATTTTGGTATTTGGTAGCATAGTTTGAAATTCTCGAATATGTTTTTCCTCGAATGGATATGGCTCAGAGGAAAGGAATACTAAATTGCATTTTTCAAAATAGGTCGTATTAAATTGCTGAATAATAGGGTAGCGCGTTTGATGTGAAAACATATTTTTCACGCCTAAGTGTTCCATCATAGCATGAATAAACGTGTCTTTGCCAACCGTCATATATGGCTTTTTCCAAATCATATAGACTGCATTTAATTGTAATGCTTTGAGTGGCGCAATATGAGTTTGTAATTTTTCAAAATTAGCTTGTGTTTGTTTGATAATATCTTGTGCTTTTTCGTTAGTATTAGTAAGCTTTGCAATTTTAGCAATCATCTTATAGTTTTCATCTAAATTTCGAACATCAAACAAAATTACCTTACAATATATTTTAAGTGCTTCAATTTGCTCTTTTACGTTTTCCTCTTTATTGGCAATAATAAAATCAGCTTCCAATGCTTTTATTTTATCAATATCAATGTTTTTTGTGCCGCCAATTGTTGGAATATTTCTTACATTATCAATTGGTAATGTGCAAAATTTTGTTCTGCCTACAATACTATCTTCTAAGCCTAAATCAATAAGTAACAGTGTGATAGAAGGAACTAATGATACAATACGCATAGCTAATTTTTATAATATATATGTCAGTACTTTGATGTAAAAGTATAAAAAATGGTCAAAAAATAACAGAAATTACCTTTTACTCAAAGTATTTACCATTTACTAATTTTACAAAACAGATATTGTTAAAATAATCAAAATTTACGTTATCAAAATCACCATAAAAAATTACAATTATGAAAAATCAAATCACCATCGCATTAGCATCTATCTTTTTCTTAGCTGTATCTTGCAAAGAGGAAGAAATCCATCCACCAATTACAAAAGTGGTAAACATCAGAGACACTGTAAAAATTGCTTTTGACACAGTATTTCTAAACGACAGTTCCGTAGTGTTATATTCGGACTGGCTATCGCCTACAAGCACATCAGGCACTGGCACGGGCACAGGTAGTGGACCTGGCACAGGCACTGGTACGCCAAGTACACCTTCAATGGTTCGTAGCTGTACTTTTAATGCGCCTTACATTACACAAAAAATCATAGACAAAGGTGTAATATTGGCTTATTGTAAACTAGATGGCGATGCAATGACTAGAGCATTAGCAACCACAACAATGGTAAACGGATTTATCAGCATTTGGGATTATGCAGTTAGCGTCGGTAAAATTCAATTTATTCAAACTACTGGTAATCCAGCTGGCATTCCTGCCATCAGTAGCAAACACCAATTCCGTTATGTCGTTATTCCTCCATCTAGAAATATACGATTAAGCAAACCGTATTCTCTAATGAGTTATGATGAAATATGCCAATTGTTTAATATTCCAAAATAAAGTGTAACGCTCATTTGATAAAACTACTCAGCATGCTGAGTAGTTTTTTTTTATTTTAAAACATAGAAATACTTTTATTACCATTAAAAAATAATAAAAGATAGAAATGAACAACCCAATACCATTTACTCATTCGATTTGACAATAGTTCTTTTCTGAAACAACTTTAGATATTTCTTTTTCAAACCATAAACAAAATTTCTATGAAAAAACTAATTTTTGCAACAGGCTTGATAGCATTATTAAGCGTTGCAGCATGCCAAAAAGATCAAGAAGAACCAGAAACAGAAGGCCAATTTAAAGACAATTCTACTGAGTATCCGATAAGCACGTCTCGTTTAAAATACTATAGTTACGACCAAGAATTTATGCTTTCATTTAATCACATTGGTACAACTATAAATTTAAGTGACATACAAGACAATGTACTTAAAAATAGTTCGGTGCTAACTTTCTTTAAAGATGAAAATTGTGTTGGCATCTGGAGTAAGGTAGGCGGAAATAATTGTTCCAATGAATTTAAAACCAGTACAGGAATTGAAAACAGAACACTCTATTTTAATGTACAGCATACAGATGGAAGCGACTATGATAACCATGAGAAAACATTACTAAAATTAAAAGTATATGTTATTCCTAAAAAGACTAAAATAATTTTAAAAGTAAATGATAATTTACAAGATTTAAGTTATGAAGATGTACGTGCATTACTTCAAATAAAAGAAGAATAGGAAAAGCTTATTTTATTGAAAGAAAGTGTATATATTATTTTGTGAACACTTTCTTTTTTATAAAAATCCTTTTTCACGCATCCAATCGTCATTAAAAAATTTAGCAACATATCGAGAGCCGTGGTCATGTAAAATGATAACAACTAAATCGTCTTCTGTAAAAGGAAATTTTTCATGAATTTGTAACACACCTTGCACAGCTGAGCCAGCAGAATTACCAGCAAAAATGCCTTCTTCTTTTGCTAATCTTCTTTGCATAATTGCCGCATCTTTGTCTGTCACTTTTTCGATGTAATCTATCTTGCTGAAATCGTAATTTTCAGGAATAATATCTTCTCCAATACCTTCGGTAATATAACTGTGAATTTCCTTCGGATCGAAGGTGCCTGTCTCATGGTATTGTTTTAGGATAGAACCATAAGTATCAATACCATACGTTTTAATTGAAGGGTTTTGTTCTTTTAAATAGGTAGAAGTTCCTGTCACTGTTCCGCCAGTGCCAATTCCAACGACAAAGTGTGTAATTTTTCCATCTGTTTGTCTCCAAATTTCTGGACCAGTACTTTCATAATGTGCTTTCCGGTTTGATAAATTATCATATTGGTTCATCCAAACAGAATTTGGAATTTCTTGGGAAAGCTTTTTGGCAACAGAATAATAGGAGCGTGGGTCATGTGCATCTACATTGGTTGGACACACGATTACTTCTGCACCTAATGCGCGTAACATATCAAATTTTTCCTTGGATTGTTTGTCTGTCGTTGTAAAAATACATTTATAACCTTTGACACAAGCAGCCATTGCCAAGCCCATACCTGTATTTCCAGATGTACATTCAATAATAGTGCCACCAGATTTTAAACGACCATCTTTCTCAGCATCTTCAATCATTTTAACGGCCATTCTATCTTTGATAGAGTTTCCAGGATTAAATGACTCAATTTTCACACAAATAGTAGCCGGAATGTGTGCAGTAATTTTATGCAAGCGAACAATTGGAGTATTGCCTATGGTTTCTAATATATTGTCAAAAATTTGCATTATGACAAAGATAGAAAAATTAAATAGAAATAAGTTTTCTATTCATTATCAAATTCTAAAGGACGATAAACACTCTCTTGTAAGGAAATAAAAGTTTCGGTGCG
>JADKZZ010000140.1 GCA_020848475.1 Chitinophagales bacterium
AACAGATGCTGTCGTTGATGAAGAATATCGCTGGCGATATATTCGCCAAACCTGTGATACGGACAATGAAACCTTTAAAGATGCGTACGAAGATTTCATTCAAACCATAATGCCTAATTGGATGAGCATTGGCAATGAATTAAACAAAAAACTGGCTACATCTGCATTCGTAAAGGACTTAGACCAAGAGCGATTTTTTGTTTACCTACGTCACCTTCAAGCACAATTACAATTATTTAGAGAGGAAAATATTCCACTTTCACAACAAGTACAACTCTTGTCTCAAGAGTATGGTGCCACTATTGGTGCAATGACCATTGAGCACGATGGCAAAGAATTTACCTTGCCACAAGCTGGTGTTTTTTTGCAACAACAAGACAGAAATTTGCGAAAATCAATTTTCGAAAAAGTAAACAACAGACGCATTCAAGACAAAGAAAAGTTGAACAATTTATTTGACGAATTGCTGAAAATTCGTCATCAAATGGCATTAAATGCTGGCTTTACAAACTATCGAGATTTTATGTTTGCCGAGTTAGGCCGATTTGATTATGATGTGCATGCTTGTGAGCAATTTCACAAAGCTATCAAATCAGAAGTAATTCCATTAGTAAATGAAATTTATGCAAAACGAAAGCAAGCTCTACAAGTTGAACAATTATTTCCTTATGATTTAGAAGTCGATGTAGCCAACCTGCCTGCCTTGCAACCATTTTCCACGCAAGATGAGCTTATCGAAAAATCTGTCAAATGTTTAACACAAGTAGATGAATATTTTGCCGAGTGTATTGCTATTATGGACAATATGCATTATTTGGATTTAAACTCGCGTAAAGGCAAAGCACCTGGTGGCTACAACATGAGCTTACCAGAAATTGGTGTGCCATTCATATTTATGAATGCAGCAGGCACACATCGCGATTTGGAAACAATGGTGCATGAAGCAGGCCATGCCGTGCATTCCTTTTTAATGCGCACATTGCCGTATAATTTCGATCAAGAAATTTCGTCGGAAATGGCAGAATTGGCTTCGATGAGCATGGAGCTTATGACCTTTGATGGCTTAAGTGCATTTTATAATGATGCCGATAAAAGACGTGCTATCGAAACACATATAGAAGGCATTATCACGATGTTGCCATGGATAGCATTAATCGACAAATTCCAACATTGGATATATACCAATCCGAATCATAATAGCGCTGAACGTGAAAATAAATGGCTGGAATTACACAAAGAATTAAGTGCAGACATTGTAGATTGGAATTTATATGAAGATTTCAGAAAAATATTATGGCACAAACAATTGCATATTTTTGAAGTGCCATTTTACTACATTGAATATGGCATTGCTCAATTAGGTGCAATTGCAGTATGGCGAAACTATAAGCAAAATAAGGCTGTGGCAATTGACAATTATAAAAATGCATTACAATTAGGCTATACAAAATCAATTCCAGAGATGTATAAAACAGCAGGCATTCAATTTAACTTCTCTAGAGAATATGTAAAAGAGTTGATGGATTTTATGAAAAACGAATTGAGCAATTAATAGAACACTAACGACATTCATTTTTGTAATATGACAATTCGTTGTTGCTTTTTTAGCTTAAGAAATAAAGTGACACAATAGCTTGTCAGGACAATCAGTGAAAAAAATACAATCTAAATCAAACCGCACAATAGGTTAAGATTACTTCATTGTCAAAAGGAAAAAATCTGTGTTGTAAATATTGTTTGGCGTGGATACAACCAATAGAAAATATATTACGTCATTCCCACGAAACCGTCATTCCCACGAAAGTGGGAATCTCAGTAAACTATTTTTTTCAATTTTCTATCAAGGTTTTTTCCATTTAATACTACAGCCTACAGCCTTTGTGTTAGCAACACTAACAGGCTTGTCTGCTAATAATTCATCAACAGCATTGACCACGAATGTTTCCGTTACTGCACTTGCATCTTCCCAATTATCATCAATTGTACCTACATATTTTAAATTGAGGTTTGTGTTTTCTTTTTTCACAATAAAAATATGTGGTGTTTTAATAGCGCCAAAAGTTTTTGTGACAGCTTGTGTTTCGTCGTGTAAATATGGAAACGTAAATCCTTTTTCTTTTGCGCGTTGTTGCATGCTAGCATAGTCATCTTCTGGATATTGCACGGCATCATTCGGATTGATAGCAATAACAGGATAACCTAAAGCAGCATATTTTTTATCTAACGCGATAATGCGGTCTTCATAGGCTTTGGCATATGGACAATGATTGCAGGTGAAAACAATAATAAAGCCTTTGGCTTTCGTATAATTTGCCAATGACACATTTTTTCCATCTATGTTTTTTAAAGAAAAATCAGCAATGTTATCACCAACATGATAACCGTGATGTGCTTGTGTCGTAAAACAAATGCTAATAATAGCGAATAAGGTGATAAGTACTTTCTGCATAATTTATAATTTAGTGTGAATATAACTTTCTAATTCTTCAGCGGTCGAATATTCGCCTTCATGAAAATATTCCTTGTTTCCGTTTTTATAAAAAAGTGTCATCGGAATAGCACCTGTCCAACGATTGTCAATTTTGTCTATCCAAATATTCGGATTACCTGCCGATAAAATAAATGCTTCTGATGTATAATTATTTTTTTTTAAAAAATCGCTGACTTGCGCACTGCGCGTTTTTGCATCTTGGCTCACCAAAATAATTTTAACAGGAAACTCAGAAAAGTGTTGCGCATTACTTTCAAAAAATGGTAATTCCGTCACACATGGTTTACACCAAGTCGCCCAAAAATTGACAACATATAATGTGTCATTTTTTTGTAAAATGCGATTTTCATATTGCGTCAAATCATAAATAGCAACAGGTGTCTGTGCCATTACCGATGACATTGAAATCAAAACTGCTACACAAACAATGTGTTTTATATACAGCATTTTACTTTGCATATTAGCATAAACAACATAAAGTAAAAACTGTTCATATAATCTATCATTCAGTATAATTAAAAAGGAGCTGTTATAACAAATGCATCAAAACTTAATCAAAATTAAAACGCACAATAGCTTAGAATTACTTTATTCTCAAAAAGGAAAAATCTGTGTGTAAATGTTGTTTGGTGTGAACACCATAAGTGTTCGGAAGATTACGTTGTATTATAAGAATAGAGAAATTGATTTACTTTTTCAATATTTCCATCACATAGTATGACAAAATTACGAACAAGTTCTCTTTCTAAATCTTGAATAAAT
>JADKZZ010000141.1 GCA_020848475.1 Chitinophagales bacterium
AAAAACATTTTCTTATCAACTTCATGGAGAAATTATTTTTAGATACAAAGATATTATAGAATTGCCATTCTCTTTTATTGTTGGAGAATCTGAAAGAAAATTCAATCAGCCTTTCAATCAAATAGGCGTAAGCCCGAAATACAAATGGCTTACTGCACATGCTGGATTTAGAAATATCTCCTGGAGTCAATATTCAATGGCTGGCAAAAATATGCTTTGTGTTGGCATAGAAGCAAATCCTAAATATTTTAGAAGCGGTATTTTGTTTGGTAGAATAAGCCGAGGAACATCTGTTGGTGACACATCAAAATTAGATTCATTAACAGCATTAACCTATACGCCAAGCTATAGAAGATTAGGCTTAGCAGTAAGAGTTGGAGCTGGAACAGAAAATAATTATATTGATTTAATTTATTTCAGAGCTTGGGACCGTTTTAAAAAAGATTCCTTGTTTATTTTAAACGATGTTGGTATAAAAGATTTTTTATCACCATCAGAAAATGCAGCATTTAGCATAGTTACTTCTAATAAAATAGGAAAATATGTAACACTAAAAGCAGAGTATGCAATTAGCACCACCAATAAAAATAGACTACTCAGCAAGACGGACACATTGCCAGATGACTATATTAAAGTGGCTAAGATTTTATTAAAACCCAATGCTTCTTCAATAGCTGGACATGCTGCAAATTTCAATGGTATGTTCACAAAGAATATGTACTCTACTAACCTTACTATGGAATTAGTTACACAAAATTATATCTCATATGGTGCATATTATTTTCCAACAAATACATATAGAATTGGCGTTATTCAAAGCATTCCATTACATAAAAATAAAAGTGGCAATTTTAATATCAATGTTCAATACGTGAATGATAATTTGAATAAGAAAAAACCATTTGTTAATAATCGTATCTTGTCTAGTTTAGGATACAATTTTAATAATGCTAAATTTGGTATTTCTACGCAATATGCTTTAGCTTACAGCAAACAGAAAATTGTAAATGACTCTATAAAAGGCACACCTACAGAAGCATTTCTATTACATCAGTCTAATCATACTTTTGTTATAAGTCCTAGGTTAACAATTATAAAAAATAATAAAGTACACACCTTGGTTCTTATAGAAACGATTAATGCCTTAGCTGATATGAATAAAAACACACGACCACAAACTAATTTTATCAATAATTTGATTAATCTTAATTATATAGCTGTTTTTGCCGAAAAGAATTTAAGTATTCAAAGTGCTGTTTTTTCTAATTATATAAAAAATGCACTCCAATCATTGTTGACTTATGGCTTATCAATAGGAACGAATTCAAATCTTTTGAAAAATAAGCTAGGAATAAACAATATACTTTCTGTTTCAAATAGTAATCAATCTTTTATTTTAAATGCAAATCTTGGATTGATGTATCGTCCAGAAAAACACCATTTATTAAGTTTTACCAATAATTTAATTTGGAATAAATCTCATACTGTTTCTACATCTTCTTTTATTGAATATAGAAGTATGTTGAGTTATACTTATTCATTTTTTTAAATTCATAACTATGAAAACATTATTTAAATACATTTTTGCTTTACTCATGCTTGTGAATTTTAATATTCACGCTCAAGTTAATGTAGTTAACATCATTACAACAACAGGCTCAAACACAATATACGATTTAGCTAATCCAAGTAATATAAATGTTTCCTTTACAAAAATAGTCAACTCGCCAACTTATGAACGTGGATATCCGCAGGTTGTGATAACAGGTAATAATGGAATTACAGTTAGAAGTATTAATAATGCTGCATTATATGACAATACTAATCTGATTTGGAATGTTCCAGTTCTTCTAACAACAACACAACTCAATCAGTTGTTCGACATCGCTAATTTAAACATTTCGGGTATGAGTGCATTACAAGAACAAGAATATAGAGAGTATGGCACATTACCTAATGGTGTTTATTCAGTATGTGTAGAGTTATGGTCTTATGGCGCTATACCAATTAAAATTTCAAATCCTGGCGTTGGTTGTGCAAGTTGGATTATTGGCACAGGTGGTTTTTCTAATTCATTGCGTGAACCACCGAAAACATTAATGCCTGCCTGCCAAACACACATTAACGCTTTTGATCCTCAACAAATAATTTTCACATGGTTAGATCCTTCTTCATTTTCTGATTTGAGAAAAGGAGCACAAGAATATATTATTAAAATGGTAGAAGTGGTAGGTAATCAATCACCTTACGATGCAATTGTTACATCATCAGTGCCTCCATTTTTTCAAAAAACAGTTTTCGGTACTTCTTATGTTTATGGTTTATCAGATCCACCATTGAAAAAAGGAGCAAAATATGCGTATGTGGTTGCAGTAAAAAATGATGTAAAAAAATATCAGAACAATGGCGTAAGTGAAACATGTTGGTTTGTTTACGGCGAAAATGAAAAATCGAAAACACCTGATGCGCAATCCAATGTAAACAATAAACCTGCACCTGGTTCAAAAGGAATCACTTTTACACCTTCATCAATTTTTGAACCTATTCCAAGTACTGTTATAAAGGGTAAATTAGTGTATGCTTTTAGAAAGTCAGAATTAAATACACCAACTTCTTTATCAATTAATTCAAATGATTATCAAAGTAATATTACTCTTGGTAAAGTAACAGAATCATTGTTTGATGATCCTAATTTTTTCAATAAAAATAGTAGCTCAGAACAGACTAATTCAAATATTTGGAATGATATAAAAACAGGAACAAATAATAATACTCAAAATTATTCTGGATTAAATGCGCAAAACGGTTTTAATGCAAATATTTTAGAAGCTATTCCAAAATCTGTTGATGAGGAAATATGGGAAAAATCTCTCGCATCAGTAGCTAATGAAGCAGGGAAAGACAGGTTTCCTTTAGCAAATTCTTTAGTAGAAGTACGCTTATTCTTAAAATATGAAATTGCAAAAAAAATATCGGAAAACAAAAATGCCAATCCGTTTTTTAAAGCTCCAAAAAATGGCATATTATTAGGAACAGCTTTGACTGATAATGAAGGAAATTTCTCTGTGTCATATAATAAAGGTGATATAAATATTGCAGATTATTATGTTGAATTGTTTGTAGTTAATAACACACAATTCGATTTCCCTGTTTTACCTATTCCAATTGATTTATCTTTATTTGGTGTATTTGATTTAGGCGAAATTATTGGCCTTGCTAACACATACCGCCTAAATATCAAACTCATCAGCAATAGCGGTAAAAAAATTGAGAATGCTAAAGTTCAAATATTGCGCACAAAAGGAATTTACATGGATAAGCCATATTTAAATCCTGAAGGAAATCGTTTTTACGAAAAAGATAAATTCACAATAAATTCAAGCTCTAAAAACAAGCAAGACGAAAAGGATATATCTAACTCTTCAACAATTTTTTATGGCTTAGAAAAAAATAGAACTTCAGTAGATAGAGAATTAGTTGCAGAAAGAAATAATTCATTATCATTTCTAAGGTTATTTACTGCTAATGATCAAAGTGAAGTATATATACTAAAAATAAGTGCAGAAAATTTTTTAGACACAGAAGTGCCATTGTATTTTTTACCGAATGGAAGCTATAATACTTCAAATGCTTCCACAAAATCAAGTACAAGCAATGGTGTATTAACTGTGAATGCAACTTATTATATGACCGCTGAAAAATCTAAAGTAATCGGTCGTGTTATTGATAAAACTAATGAAACACCATTAGCGAATTTAGATGTAAAATTATATAATGAGGATAAAAGTATTATTTACTCAACAAAAACTTTAGAAAATGGAACTTTTGCATTAAAAAATATCAATGCGGTTGATGATAATTTCACACTTACAGTGTCAGGCGCAAACATTAAAGAATGGAGCGATAAAACTAAACTTAGATTTGATGAAGATGGAATAGTAAAAAATTATGATCCTTTGTATGTATCAGCTCAATTAATACCTATAACAGGTATCGTAAGCAATTTGTCCAGTCAGCCCTTAAATAATGTAGAACTGAAATGGAAAGAAGGAGGAAAATCTTTTTATACAGCAAGTAATGGCCATTACATTGCTTATAATGTAGCTGGAAAACATACATTACTCATCACAAAACCTGGTTATAAATCGAAAGAAATTCAAGTAGATTTAGCAGCACCTTCAATTTCATCAAATAATTTATCTGAAATTAAACCTAAATATGGATTGGACAAAAATAACAATACACCCAACGCACAGAACATAAGTGCTCAATTTGGAAATGTAATTATTTCATCTGAAAATGGTTTTGACTTTTCAAAGCTTACCACCAATTCAAATAACAAGAAAAGCAAAAAAAATTTCACGAGCATAGAAAACAGTATAAACACTATAATAGCTGAAAATAAAATAGATAATTTTTTCTTAGATATGCAAGAAGAATCAAACAGTAATTTCGGGCCAGGCGTCGTGATTGATACTATCAAATTATCTCAATTTTTTGTAAACGTACAAGTCAAAGATAAATCTACAAATACGCCAATTGAAAATGCCATTGTATCGCTCAGTGATAATGAAAATGAAAAACTCACAGATAAGAACGGAAATGCAGTTTTAGAAAATGTCCATGAAGGAACATCTAATATTTATGTAGCAGCTCCATCAGGAACAAATTATATCGGAGCAAGTGCTTCCATTGCTGTTCAACCAAGCAAAGACACGACAACAATAGAGATATTTTTAAGTGTAGGTGCAACAGTAAAAGGTAAAGTGTTTGCTTTAGGAAAATCTGTTTCAGCTGCCGAAATTTATATAGAAGGTAAAACATATATCAAAACAAAAACAGATAATAACGGCAACTATAGTATTGGAGTTCCAACAGGTGAATACACACTAATTGCATCTAAAACAGGATATATTGCCGATAAAAAATCGATGACATTTGAAAATAAAATCTATACGCAAGATTTTGAATTAAAAGATCCTGGATTTAATGCATCAACAATTCTCGGCTTTGATTTAATTTTATTAGCTTCTACAAGCATGCCAACACCTAATGAGTTTAAAATTTCTGGTCAAATTACGAACGTTCCTTCAAATAATTTATTTTCTATTTCAAAAGCAAAAAAAATTGATTTTATTGACCAAATAGTCATTAAGCAAGGCGATAATATAGTTCCAAAATCTGGTACTTTAGTACTAGTTGATCAGCAACTTGATTTTAAATTGTTCGATTACTTAAACGTCAATCTTAAAAAAGCAGGTGGCTTAAAAGTTGTATCTAATAATGGAGATAATACGAAAGGTATAATATCAGGAGAATTATTATTAGATGTCAAAAAAACGTTTCAAAGTAAGTATGGTTTAACTTGGCCAGAAGGTATTTATAAATTACAAAGCTCAAACATTGGTGATTTTAATGCATTTTATAGCAATGCTACGGCGCCTGATATTACTACATTAAAATTAGAAGCGCCCACATCGGGATGGGAAGTGTTTGGGATAAAACTCAAACCAGATTTTAATAATACTTCAATTAATAAAAATGGATTAAATATTGCTGGAAGCATTGAATTAACTGATGTTCCAGGCTTGGGTAATGCATCTCTAAATATAAATACATTTCAAATCGGCACAAATGGAGATATTATAAAATTAGAATTAGATGTAGATCCAAATCCAGAATTAAATTTTATGTCATGGAAAATGATATTAAATAAAGCAAGTATTAATCAATACGGCCTTCGTTTTGGTGGTAAATTGTCAGTTCCTATTCCAAGTTCAAATGCAGCAAATTTTATTTTTTCGGACGTAAATGTTACTAAAAGTGGACTTAATGGCGGAAGCTATAAATTATTAGGCAATATAAACATCTTTGATGTTGCTTCTTTTTCAGGAATTACTACAAGCCCGTTTAGTATAGGAAAAGTAGTGGGAACAAATTATTACAAAATAAATGGTGGTGGCTCATTATCTTTTAATTCGTCTTTGTTAGACAAAGATATTAGCATACAAGATTTTTCTATTTCTTCAGATGCGAATTTAAAATTTACAGCATCGCCAAATCTCAATTTTGATTTTGCAAATGGTATGGCATCATTTAAACTTAATGGATTGAATTTGTCAACTTCAAATAAAGAAATTAGCCTTAATGGTGGTTTCGGACTTAATATTCCTGGATTTGGTGGTGCTATAAACAGTAATATTCACTATTCAAAATCAAATATTCGCATCGATAAACTTGGATTGTCGGCATCTTTGGGTAGCATTGGTAGTTATAGTGCAAATGTTGAATTTGATACTAATAAATTTTTGGGCGATGGGAAAATAAGTATTTCAGGAATTACTGATTTAAGTATGGCATTCGAATACAGTAAATTAAATAATAACAAAAAGATTAAAGCAGACATAAAAACCAACTTGGCTATTTCAATTGGTGTGCTTACATTCGAAAAAATTGGAGGTGGTTTTATTTATCATTCATCGGCAAATAAATATGGAGTTAATCTTACAGGACGAATGACATTGGCACCTGGTACTTCTGCTGCTGTAGCATTAGAAAATATTATAGTAGGTGTTGAAGCGAGTCCTGCAGGTCCTGTTTTATATGGCTCTGCAGTACCTTCTATTTTGTCAATGAATGTCGGCTTTTCAGAATTCAAATTCGATATTCCACTAAAGTCATTTTTTATAAATACTAATTTGAGTAAAAGCTTAAATATAATACCAAACGTAGGCATGAGTGCCTCTGGTAGTTTTATGTTGGCAGCTAGTGCAAAATCTGCTGATACTTATTGGCTGATTGCATTGTATACTAAAATGAAAATGTTAGGATTGTTTGACGAGAATTTGAATATTACTGCAGCGTATAATTTACAACGCGCATCACACCCTGAATTTATTGCATATACATCTTTTATTCCTGAAGCATATTTGAATGCTGGTAAAATAAATGGAATCCATACATCATTTAAATCTTTAAAAGGTAGAACTAAAGACAATGCTGTTTGCAATGGCGTAAGTGGTCTTGCAACCCTATGTGCCTATGCTTATGCTGATATGAATTTAAATATTCATAGTAATTTATCATCAGGCACTTTTGGATTTGATGTAAGTCAGAATTGGGGTGCAGGCGGTAGTGCAGACTTTGTCGGCTATCCTGTCGCTGGTGCAAGTGTAAGTGTAGGATTCGGTTTAAACGGTGCATATAATGGAAATGCATGGACTATAAATGGAAGCGGAAGTGCGAATGCGAATGCACATGTAGGCTGTGCTGGTAGTGGTTGTGGAAATGGCGTGTCTTGGGGCTGTTGTGTTGACCCTTGTGTTTGGAATTCTTGCGAAGTTTGTCCTTGTCCATGCGGAGCAAGAATTTGCATCCATCCTTCAGTTTCCGCAAGCTATTCTTCAGCTAATGGTGATTTTAATGTTGATTTAGATTGGTAATAAGAAAAAAATAAAACATGAAAAATATAATTCTTCTGCTCAGCTTATTTATTTATTTAGCTTCTAGCGCACAGAAAGAAATAGAAATTCCATTGAAACAAGGAAAAAATGGGATTTATATCTTACTGTCAAATAAAGGTTTTTCTGATAAAAATCCAATGTATGGCAAATACACTAAGGTAGTGATTAAACGTGCAATAGATGATAATAAATTTAAAGAAATTGGAAATATGACAGCAGCCCTAAGTGCTAATGAATTTGAAGAAATAATTGCTAAAGATGCTTTACTTTCAATTGCAAAATTGAAAAAATTACAATCAAAAGAAGAGGCATGGAAATATGTTCAATCTCATAATGATCTCAAAGATTATGATATTCTTGCTTTAGATATAAATTTAGGTGTCGCTTTGGGTGCCTATTTTTTAGATAAAGATATTTCATCAATAAAACAAGGCAGCTTAATAAAGTATAAAATTATTTTATCTAACGATAAAGAACAACAAGAATTATCAGCAAGCACTTCTAAAGAAGAAACAGCCGATTTACAAAAGCCATTTTTACTCAATAAATTTGAATCAGATTCTTTAATAAAAATTCAATGGGCGACTCTATATCCAAAATCAAAAGAGGCTATTTACGGTAACGTATTTGCAAAAATGGGAAATCCAGCAGAATTTAAATTTATTCAGAGAGTTTTTGCCAATAAAGATGAAAATTCTGACACAGTTAGATATACTCTAATGCATGTAGTCAAACCAGAAACACAATTTCAATACTATATTAGACCAGCTACTATTGCAATTCATGAAGGACCAGCTTCTGATACGATTATTGCAACAAGTGTGAATTTTACCACGCTTGAACAAGCAACAAACTTAAGTGCAAAAGATACAAGCAATGGAATATATTTATCTTGGAATCTTAGCCATCCATCAAAAGCGACTAAAAGCGTTATAATAGAACGTACAGCTGATATGAACAAACCTTTTATTACCCTCGCGATTTTACCTACAACGGTTTCTAATTATACAGATACGAAAACACAAGCTTCATTTACTTATTATTATAGAATCAGAATTGTTACAATTTCTAATGCAGTATTACCGCCATCTTCACATATTGCAGCCAAACATAATCCATCTAATCGTTCTCCTTTAGCACCTAAAAGTGTAACTACTCAGATAAGCAATAATACAGTCATTGTCACTTGGTCTAAAGTATTAGATGCTGATATTGCAGGTTATTTTGTTTCTAGAAATAATGGAATAGATTCTATTTTTGAACCAATTTCGCTTTTGATAAAAGACACCACATTTGTGGATACTTCAAAATTATATGGTAGGAATAATTATACATACGCAGTGTGCACTTTTACTAATAATAATATGTCTAGTGATTGGACTTATTCTGCTTCAATTCGAATGAATAATAATGTATTACCCTTGGCTCCCGAAGGTATTCGTTCCTACGCGCAACCGGGTATAAATATTTTAAATTGGAATGATTTAAAAATGAAAGACGCTTATATCTCGTATTATAATATCTACAGAAAAAATGGGAATTTAAATGCAAACAATCTAACTACTTCAAAAGATTTGATAAAAGAAGGCTTTCAGCTAATTGCCACATCTTCATCAAATAGTTTTTCTGATGAAAATATTAAAGACAATATATTGCATTATGCAATTACAGCAACAGATATATTTGGTAATGAAAGTAATATTGGATTTATCCAAACAATGAATTGTATAATGCCATATATCGCGACACCAGAGCAGTTTTCTGTTAGAAAAACATCAAAGGGTATCGTTATTGATTGGGATATTACACAACAAGAAGGGGCAAAGTCTTATGAGATTTATAAGCGAAATATAAGTGAAAATAATCCATTAAAATTAACTGTTGTAGATATTGCAAAAGGTAGTTTTCTAGATTCGGATGTCAAAAAAGAAACTGTGTATTTTTATTCGATAATTGCAAAAGGACAATATGGAATTTCTGATAGGAGTGCAGAAAAATTTGTGAAATATTAATAAGCAATAAATTAATTTTCTCTTTTAAAAATAGCGGCGCTAATTGCGGATACAATTGCACCAATTATTAAAGAACTAATTGTGGTAATGCTGACCATGATTGCTGGCGACATAAATTTTTTACTTATCTTAATTGCTGCATCTGCTTGCTCTTCACTCAATCCTTTATTCAACATTTCAGTTTTTGTTATTTGTAACAAATTGTCAATAAAATCAGGTTCTATGACATTTATATAAACCATAAAATAGATAATTGCAATTGCCGTTAAAACAGCAGTTGCTAACATGCCACCTTTAAATAACACACCAAATGCTACTTCTTTACCTTTGTTTTCATCAGCTATAGATTTTACACATAACACAATTGTTACTAACAAGATGAGTGTTTGCAACCATTTAGACCAAGTTTCATATTGCACATTAGTAAAATATACAATTAGTGATGCTAAAATACCTGCTAATCCACCAATGATTCCATATCGAATGGCAATTTCTTTAATCTCAATTACACTATTGTTATTTTGATTTGTGTCTAATGAATTATTTTCCATCTTATGTTTTTTTCAAAAGTAATAAATCTTTAGCATTGTTTATTTATAATTAGTCGAACGCTCTGCAATACTTGTGCCTGCAATGTTTCCAGTTGTCCATGCAGCTTGAAAATTAAAGCCACCTGTTACTGCATCAATATTAAGCACTTCACCAGCAAAAAATAGGTTGTCTAATATTTTACTTTCCATTGTTTTAAAATCGACTTCCTTTAAGTCGATTCCACCAGCAGTCACAAACTCATCTTTATTTGTGTTTTTTGAAGTAACCTGCAACTTTGATTGCGTCAATGTTTGTGCAATATTTTGTATGTCATTATTACTTAAGTCTGCCACATTTTTCTCATATTTTATGCCATTTATAACTAAAACAGATTGCCATAAACGATGTGGTAAATCAAAAACGGTAAGATTGCTAATATTCTTTTTTGGAGATGTTTGTTTCGCATTTTTTAGTACCTGAATAGCATCTTGCAATCGAATAGAAATCCAATTGATTTCAATATTAAATTGATAATTATGTGCATTCATTTCTCGAGCAGCAAAAGCAGATAATTTTAAAATACTTGGTCCACTTAATCCAGTATGCGTTATCAATATACTACCACTTGTTGCAATATTTGAGTCTAATAATTTACATTGAACATTTGATACAGATACGC
>JADKZZ010000142.1 GCA_020848475.1 Chitinophagales bacterium
AATAATTTTGTTGTTGTTTTCATTTTCATTTTTTATTGTTTTGTGATTAATTATTTTGATGATGCAAATATGCATCGAATCTGATGGTCTATTTTATTCCATTTCACGAAAGGTAGTTTTGATTTTATAAACAGCAACTTTGTATTATTAAAAGTGTGTATCAATTTCTTTTCATGTTTTTATAGCTATGTTAAAGTGTATTTTTGAATATATTTTTCCAAAAAAAAGCGATGCTCTACTGAGCATCGCACAAAACAATTGTTAATGAAAAAAACAATTATTGTCATTGTTCTTTTTCGGCAAAAAGATATTGTTACAGTTTACTTAATAATTGTACTTTGCCATCCATTTCAGGCGAAGCAACCAATAATAGTGCGCCTTTTTTGCCTTTTTCATAGATATATAATTTATCACCTTCGTCCATTTTAATAGTCGTTACAATGTTTTTTTGTAAACGATAAGTGCCACCACTTCCAGCATTAATTACACTAATTTCATCATCGCCATCATTTTTTAATTTCACGCTGATAGATGCTGATGTTGCTTTTGTAATTGTAGTCTTGTTGCTAGCAAAACTAGTTCCTGCATTTCCTAATGCAATTGAGCTTGCAATTGCAATACATAAGATAGATTTTTTCATTTTTTTAGATTTTAAGTTGAATAATAGATGTAAAAATTGAATAATAGATAATTTTGTTAGCTGCCAACTTTATGAAATGTAGTTTTCACTTTATAAATGGTGTTAAAACTTGAGCTAAGCAAATTCGAATAAGAAATTGTAATTGATACATGTAAACTAAAGTGTATTAATTTCATTTACAAAACGAGTGATTACTATAAATTGCATTATGTGTTTTATAAGAATATTGAATTCAAGTTTGTATGAAAAATTGTATTTTTGTACAAAAAAAGCATGTATAAAACCTTAATAATTGACGACGAAGCAAAGGCACGACGATTATTGCAAACCCTTATTGAAGAAAATTGCCCAGAATTAGAAATTGTAGCACAGGCAGAAGACGTACCATCTGCAGTAAAACTCATTCACCAACACAAACCGGATATTGTTTTTTCAGATATCGACATGCCTCAGTACAATGGTTTTCAATTATTGGATTTTGTAGAAAAAGCAGATTTTGAATTAATATATTGTACAGCACATAATGATTTTGCACTCAAAGCATTTGAGGTGTCAGCTGTTGGATATCTCGTTAAGCCAGTCCAAATTTCATTACTTGTCAAAGCAGTAGAAAAAGCAATACAACTTGGAAATGCAAAACCCACAATTACAGAACGTTTAGATACATTAAAAGAAAATATTAAAGACAATGCGCTCAAAAAAATTGCATTGCCAGTTGCTGATGGTTTACATTTTGTAGCGTTGGATAATATCATTTACCTCGAAGCAGACAGCGCTTATACGCATGTCGTATTGAACGACAATTCCAAAATGCTTATTTGTAAAAAACTCAAAGACTTTGAAACGCTCTTGTCTAATAATACGAATTTCTTTAGAACACACCGTTCTTTCATCATCAATACGGATTCCATAAAACAATATATTAAGTCTGATGGCGGAAGTATTATTATGTCTAATAATATCGCAATTCCAGTTGCTCGCGAACGCAAAGACGATTTTCAGCAGTTATTTGATAATATTAAATTTTAATGTTTATAAAGAGCGAACGTGCTAAATAATGATTTCTTTTTGTTATGGAATTATAAATTTTAAAATTAACTTGTGCAATTAGAAAAATGTAGTATATTTGCACTCGCTTAAAAAAGCAAGGTTCGGTAGTTCAGTTGGTTAGAATACGTGCCTGTCACGCACGGGGTCGCGGGTTCGAGTCCCGTCCGGACCGCAAAGCTCTCTTCGGAGAGCTTTTTTTATTTTACTAATATCAATTAATATAAGCTTTCATCTGCTGGTGGCGAGAATGTGAATTGCACTCATTTTTGTGTTTATTTATTTTGATTTCTTATTTTTATAACTAAAACATACACTATGGAACAAAAAATATATGCAGCCAGCAGATTAACTGACGGCAATAAAATATTTCCCAATAAAATTATTTTAGATGACAATGGCGTTACATTTCACGTGCCATCAATGTTCAGTGGCCAAGAAACAACAATACCTTATTCCAGAATTTCGTCGGTTAATATTGACACACCTTTTATTGGCTATAGTGATATAATAATAGAAACAACAGGTGAAGGAAAAATACAAGTGCACGGCTTCACGAAAGACGAAGTGCAGGAAATGAAACAGGAAATTCTACAAAAAATAAATGCAATCTAATTTTGTTTTATCGTTCCAATTTTTGCGATAGCCATTTTTAACTGGCCAAAAGTAAATCGATCATTTAAATGTGTTTTTAATGGAGAAAGCTGAGTTGAATTAATAGTATCAATAGCCATTTTAATGTCATGTATATCTTGTTCTTTTACGAAGTCTAAAATATTTATCTCACCAGTAGCAACAAAATTTGCAAGATGACCTTCAATCGTTGATGTAGCCATGGCTCTAGCGTTTGCAATTTCCTGAATGTTTTTTCCATCTTTATACAAGCGCAAACTCTCCATACTAGATTCACCTTTAATAGCTTTCTTTTTTGATATTTCTTGTAGCAGTTTGCTTTCAGTTTTTAAGAATGATTCACCATTGTAAAATAAATTTTCGCCAAATTGCAATCGTTCTATTTGTTTTAACTTAGTAATTAAGGTTTGCTCTGCATTATCTGCAATTTTTAAAAATCCTTTCACACCTTTTTTTACTTGTATGTCATGGCAATAATCTTGCAAGGGTTTGATGATATTGTCTGCTAACTGCTGTCCAAAATATAAAATTGATTTTACTACTCTCTCATGTAATAAAGCTTGGTTTTCTGCTTCTTCGATGTGCTCGAGTATATTTTGCAATTGAGCAGAAAATTTATTGGCTGTTTGCAACTGTGTTTGTGCATGATTTTTCATTTCATTGAACAAATTCAATGCTTTTTCTTTTTCAGGCAATTTTTTTTCTTCAACTACAATTGCTAACTGCAATACAGTATCTACAACTTTCGACCAGTCAAACGCTTTTATTAACTCTTTCTTTGCAAATTCAATTTTATGAAACGGTAATTGCTCTAATAATGTGCTTTCATTAGTTAGATAATTTTCGGTAAAATTGATAATTCTTTCGTCACTTTTTATTGCTTGCGCACTAATTGGTGTGAGCAAATACATACCTTGCAGTGTGGTGCATCTACTCAATGCTACATATACTTGCCCGGCTGCAAATGATTGGCCAGCATCAATAACTGCTTTCTCAAAAGTCAGACCTTGGCTTTTATGAATGGTTATTGCCCATGCCAAACGAATTGGATACTGTGTAAAACTGCCTATCTTTTCTTCTTCTATCTTGTCACTATTGTTGCTGTATGAATATCGAATGTTTTCCCACGTTTCTTTGCCCAGTAAATATTCTTCCTCATTTTCAATAAATTGAATGAGAATGCCATCGTTGCTTATCTTTTTTACAATGCCTAATTTCCCATTATAGTATTTCTTTTCTGGCTGGCTATCATTTTTAATAAACATAATTTGCGCACCAGTTTTCAACTGTAATGTATATTCAGTAGGATAAGATTTTTCGTTAAACTCACCATTGACTTCTGCGATAAAACTTGTTAAATCGCCTTCTAATTTTTGAAGTTGTCCTTGGTTGATTTTATCAGCTTTATAATTGTGCGTAGTTAATGTAATGTAGTTGTCTAAATCAGCAATTAGCTCAGGTTGGTAACGTTCGTTTATGCCGTGAAAATCATCTTCACTCATATCATTATTCCTTACTTTATTAAGTAATCGGATAAATCGTTCTTCATTCTGTCTATATATTTTGTCGAATTCGATATTTACAAAATGTGCTTCTTTCATAACCTGAGCATCAAAGAAGAATGGTGTGTTATAATAATCTTGTAAGAAATCCCATTCTTCATCTTGCACCACGGGTGGCAATTGAAATAAATCGCCAATAAATAATACTTGAACGCCACCAAAGGCCTCGTTTTGTTTTTTTCTTATAGTACGTAATATTACATCAATACAATCTAGCATATCACAACGCAACATACTTACCTCATCTATGACAAGTAATTCAAGTTCTCTGATTAATTCTATTTTAGCTTTGCTAAATTTAAAGCTCTCAAATAAAGTATGCATGTTCACAAATGTTGCAGGAACACGTTGCTTTGTTGGTACAAATGGCAGAAATGGTAACTGAAAAAGAGAGTGCAAGGTCATGCCACCTGCATTTATTGCGGCAACACCAGTAGGCGCCGCAACTACAGTTTTTTTAGTATTGTTTTGTTGAATAGCACGTAGAAATGTCGTTTTTCCAGTGCCAGCCTTTCCTGTTACAAATACATTGACATCAGTACGCAATACATACTCAGTGGCTAATTGTTGCTTCTCATCAGGTAATTCAGAAATATGCATCGATTCAAAAATAATGATTTACTATTTAATATACTATTGAGAGACAATATCTCCCTGATTTCCATATATAAATCAAAATAAAAAGGAGTTCTTTTTATAAACCATTGATAGTCATTGTTTAAATTTATTCCACATTTATTAAAATGTGATAAAAATCACATCTGAATTATTAAAACATAATAGTATCTTTGCATGTTGTAAATATTATGATACTTTCTGCAAATCAGATTTCAGTTTTTTTGCCGGTGGTGCTGATGTTTTTAGTAGCACTTGGTTTTGTAGCTTTCGTAATGGTAGTTACACATTGGATGGGTCCAAAACGAAATTCTAAAACAAAATTAGAAACCTTTGAATGCGGTATCGACGTTCAAGGAAATGCACGTTCGCCCTTTTCTATAAAATATTTCTTAGTAGCCATTTTATTCGTCTTATTCGACGTAGAAGTGATATTTATGTATCCTTGGGCAGTTAACTTCAAGAAATTAGGCATTTTAGGTATTGTAGAAATGTTTACATTTATCTCTGTATTTTTAGTAGGCTTCTTCTATATAATAAAGAAAGGAGCATTAAAATGGGAATAAATCCTAGATTGTAAAACAAAAAAAATGAGCACAACAGCAATAGATATTAATCCGGCTTACCAACCAGAAGGCTTGGAAGGGCAAGGTTTTTTTGCGACTTCATTAGATAAAGTAGTAGGCTTAGCTAGGGCAAATTAATTGTGGCCATTGCCATTCGCAACCTCTTGCTGTGGCATCGAATTTATGGCTACTATGGCAGCACATTACGATTTAGCACGCTTCGGTTCTGAACGTTTGAGCTTCTCACCACGTCAAGCTGATTTATTAATGGTAATGGGCACCATCTCTAAAAAAATGGGACCCATCTTACGTCAGGTATATGAGCAAATGGCCGAACCAAAATGGGTCTTGTCGATGGGCGCTTGTGCAAGCAGCGGCGGAATTTTTGATTCTTATAGCGTCTTACAAGGTATTGATAGAATAATTCCGGTAGATGTATATATTCCAGGTTGTCCACCTCGTCCAGAACAAGTGCTTGACGGAATTTTACAAATTCAAAAATTAGCCGAGAGCGAACAAAGAAGACGTAGAGAGTCACCAGAGTATAAAGCACTGCTGGCGCAGTATGGTATAGAGTAATCATGGAAAAATAGGTCAGTATATTGACATAAAAATTTCCGAAAATAGAAAGCATGAGTGAATTGTTAGAAATAGTAAAAAATAAAGTACAAGCAAAGTTTGGCGATGCTTTATTAGCATCAGAAATGCATTACGACTTTCCTGTTTTTATCATCAGCAAAGAAAAAATTAAAGACGTCTTACAATTCTTAAAAGAAGATAAAGAACTCCATTTTCATTTTCTTACAACATTATGTGGCCTTCATCACCCAGAACAAGATAGCAGTATCGAGTTTGGTGTAATGTATCAACTATATAATTTATCTAAAAACTGGAGAATTCGCCTTAAAACATTTACTTCAAGAGAAGATTTGAATATTCCTACTGTAACTGATTTATGGAAAACGGCAGGTTGGATGGAAAGACAAGAGTTTGATTTCTTTGGAATCAATTTTATTGGTCACCCAAATCTAACGAGAATTTTAAATATGGACGAAATGAACTATCATCCAATGCGTAAAGAGTATCCTTTAGAAGATATGTCGAGAGATGATAAAAACGATAAAATGTTTGGTAGATGATATTTGTGCTATTTAATAAATAGTGCAAACTAAACTTGTAAAAAATGACAAATACATATTCTACATACGACGAAAAACAATATTCCACTTTAAACCTTGGACCCACACATCCAGCAACACATGGTATCTTCCAAAATGTACTAACCATGGATGGTGAAATCATCATTGATGCAGTGTCAACAGTTGGTTACATTCATAGAGCTTTTGAAAAAATTGCAGAGCGTCGTCCTTACAATCAAATTACCACACTTACAGATAGATTAAACTATTGTTCCTCACCTATAAATAATATGGGTTGGCACATGACAGTTGAAAAATTGATAGGTGCAGAAATTCCTAAACGCGCACAATATATGCGTGTGATTATTATGGAATTATCTCGCATCGCTGACCATATCGTATGTGATACAGTAATTGCAGTAGATACAGGTGCGATGACGGGCTTCTTACATCTATTCCAAAGTAGAGAATGGATATACGAAATTTTTGAGGAAATATGTGGCGCACGCTTGACCACAAACATCGGTAGAATAGGAGGCTTAGAACGAGATTTTTCTCCTAAAGTATGGGACAAAATCAATAGTTTTATTACAGAATTTCCTAAAAAATTAGTAGAGTTTCAAAAGCTGATTGATAGAAACCGAATTTTTATGGATAGAACCATAAATGTTGGTGGAATTAGTGTGGATATGGCATTAGACTATGGTTTTACAGGTCCAAATTTGCGTGCTGCAGGTTTAGATTATGATGTGCGTGTTGCCAATCCATATTCTGCTTATGACGAATTTGAATTCGATATTCCTGTTGGCACAAACGGCGATACATACGATAGATATATGGTGCGTATGGAAGAAATGTGGCAAAGCTTACGCATTATTCAACAAGCTGTAAAAAACATTCCAGACGGCAGCTTTCATGCTGATTTGCCTGAATTCTATTTGCCAGAAAAACAAGAGGTATATAGCAAAATGGAAGCGCTTATTTATCACTTTAAAATCGTGATGGGCGAAACTGAAGTGCCTAAAGGAGAAGTATATCATAGCGTTGAAGGTGGAAATGGTGAACTAGGTTTTTACCTAATTAGTGACGGTGGCCGTCAGCCTTTCCGTTTGCATTTCAGAAGACCATGCTTTATTTATTATCAAGCATATCCAGAGATGATTCGAGGTGGAATGCTTAGCGATGCTATCTTAACCATGAGTAGCATGAATGTTATTGCAGGCGAGTTAGATGCTTAGTAATATTTAAAATCATTTTTTTAAAAAAAATGAAAATGATGAATTAAAAGAAAATAGATGACGACAAGCGAAATAAAATTTAATGATGAAGCACAAAAAAAAGTGCAAGAAATTTTAGCTCAATATCCAAATGATAAAAGCAAATCGGCATTGTTGCCATTATTGCATTTAGCACAAGCAGAATTTGATGGTTGGTTGAGCCCTGAAACAATGGATTATATTGCTTCAATTTTAAATATTCAAGCAATTGAAGTATATGAAGTAGCCACTTTCTATTCTATGTTTAATTTAAAACCTGTTGCAAATTATTTAATTGAAATTTGTCAAACAAGCTCTTGTTGGATGTGTGGTGCTGAAGATATTGTACGTTATCTCGAAAAAAAACTTAATGTCGCAGTAGGCGAACCAACACAAGATGGAATGTTCCAAATAAAAACAGTAGAGTGCTTAGGTTCATGTGGTACAGCTCCTATGTTTCAAATTGGTGATAAATACTATGAAAATCTAACATTCGAAAAGATTGACGCAATATTAGAAGATTTAAGAAAAGAAAATAAAAGAAGCAGATACGTATAATTTGATTGCCTATCTAAACGAAGTGAAAACTTTATACAAATGAACGAGAAGTTATTATTAAAATACGATCATATTCCTGGTATCAATACTTTAGCGGTTTATCGTCAACACAATGGCTATACTTCACTAGAAAAAGCATTGAAAACATTAAAGCCAGACGAAGTAGTAGAAGAAGTTAAAAAATCAGGTTTACGCGGTCGTGGTGGTGCAGGTTTCCCTACGGGAATGAAATGGAGTTTCTTGGCAAAACCTGAAGGTGTGCCGCGTTACTTAGTTTGTAATGCCGACGAGTCAGAGCCAGGCACTTTCAAAGATAGATATTTAATGGAACGCATACCACACTTATTGGTAGAAGGTATGATTATCGCAAGTTATGCACTCGGTGCAAATGCATCATATATCTATGTTAGAGGTGAGTACTACTATATCATCAAAATTTTACAAAAAGCGATAAAAGAAGCTTATGCCGCTGGCTTGTTGGGGAAAAATATTTTAGGCTCAGGCTTCGATTTAGATTTATATGTTCAACCCGGTGGTGGTGCTTACATCTGTGGCGAAGAAACAGCTTTGCTTGAATCATTAGAAGGTAAAAGAGGAAATCCAAGAATTAAACCGCCATTCCCAGCCGTAGCTGGCCTTTGGGGCCGTCCAACTGTAGTAAATAATGTGGAAACAATTGCCGCAGTTGTACCTATTATCCAAGATGGAGGCGATGCATATGCAAAAATTGGAGTAGGAAAATCAACAGGAACAAAACTCATCTCCGCATCTGGACATATCAATAAACCTGGTGTTTATGAAATCGAATTAGGTGTTCCTGTCGAAGAATTTATTTATAGTGAACAATACTGTGGTGGTATCAGAAATGGAAAAAAATTAAAAGCAGTTGTGGCGGGTGGCTCTTCCGTTCCTATCTTGCCAACGGAGCTAATTCTGAAAACAGCAAAAGGTGAACCTCGCCTGATGACCTATGAATCCTTGAGTGATGGTGGATTCGCAACAGGCACGATGTTAGGTTCTGGTGGCTTCATCGTTATGGATGAAGATACTTCAATCGTGAAAAATTTATTTACATTCGCACGTTTCTACAGACATGAAAGCTGTGGACAGTGCTCTCCTTGTCGAGAAGGCACCGCTTGGATGGAAAAAATAATTAAAAAATTTATAGACGGAAAAGCAAACATGGCAGACATCGACCTGCTATGGGACGTGCAAAGCAAAATCGAAGGAAAAACAATTTGTCCACTCGGCGAAGCAGCAGCTTGGCCTGTCGCAGCCGCAATCCGACATTTTAGACACGAATTCGAAGCGTACGTGCGCAATCCACAATCTATAAATGAAGTGAAACACTATTATCGATTAAATAACTTAGTAGAAGCATAATGGCAAAAGTTACTATAGACGATATCACCATAGTAGTGCCTGATGGCACAACTATCTTGCATGCTGCAAGAATGATAGACGAACAACACGGTACAAATATTGCACCGCCAACCATGTGTTATTATTCTAAACTGAAAGCAACAGGTGGCTATTGTAGAACATGTATTGTGAATGTAACGCAAGGATCTGAAAAAGATCCAAGACCAATGCCAAAACCAGTAGCAAGCTGCAGAACGACAGTAATGGACGGCATGGTAGTAAAAAATAATACTTCGCCAGAATTATTAGAAGCACGGGCAGGTGTGGTCGAATTTCTGTTGCTTAATCATCCACTAGATTGTCCTGTTTGCGACCAAGCAGGGGAATGTCATTTACAAGATTTAAGTTATGAAAATGGAAAAGAAGGCTCTCGTTTTGAATTTCCTAAACGCGAAGTAGAACCAGATGATTTAGGCGATAAAATAAAACTAAACATGAACAGATGCATCTTGTGTTATAGATGTGTAAAAGTTTGTGATCAAATTACAGATGGCCGTGTCCATGGTGTGCTATATCGTGGCGACCATGCCGAAATTTCAACATATATAGAAAAAGCAATCGATAATGATTTTTCTGGAAACGTAATCGATGTTTGTCCAGTCGGCGCATTGACAGATAAAACATTCCGATTTAAAAGTCGTGTTTGGTTTACTAAACCAGTCGATGCGCATCGCAATTGTGCACATGAAAAATGTTCAGGAAAAGTTCGTTTATGGTTTAAAGGTGATGATGTATTACGCGTTACAGCCAGAAAAGATAGATGGGGCGAAGTAGAAGAGTTTATTTGCAATGAATGTCGCTTTGATAAAAAATCGAAACACGATTGGGAAATCGAAGGACCAAGTATAATTTCGCATCATTCTGTCATCAACCAAAATCATTATACTTTAGGGAAATTGCAACTAGGAATTAAAAATCAGATTAAACATCTAAATGGTACAAAAATAGATTTAGGCGAAGGTGCACTAAATCCTAATAATATAGAAAAATAATGCTGGTATTTGTAATATATAAAATCATATTAGTGTTGGTGGTATTTGCCATCTCACTTGGTGTTGCTGCATATTCTACTTATGCAGAAAGAAAAGTAGCTGCATTTATGCAAGATAGGGTAGGCCCAGATAGAGCAGGCCCTTTCGGATTATTGCAACCATTGGCAGATGGTTTGAAAATGTTTATGAAAGAAGAAATTATTCCAACAGTATCGAATAAATTCTTATTTATTTTAGGGCCAAGCTTAGCCATGCTCACCGCATTAATGGCAGGTGTTATTATACCTTGGGGCGGAAATATCACAATGGGCAATACTTCATTTCCTTTGCAAATTACAGATATTAATATAGGCATATTATACGTCTTCGGCGTCGTGTCTTTTGGCGTGTATGGCATCATGATTGGCGGTTGGGCATCTAACAATAAATATTCATTATTAGGTGCATTACGGGCTTCCTCACAGATGATAAGCTACGAAATTGCAATGGGTTTGGCTATCGTTGCATTGGTAATGACAACAGGTACTTTAAGCTTAGGCGAGATAGTAGCACAACAAAGCGGAACATGGTTTAATTTTGTTTATCAACCGCTCGGCTGTCTAATATTTATTATTTGCGCGTTTGCCGAAACGAATCGAGCACCTTTCGACTTGCCTGAGTGCGAAACAGAGCTTGTCGGCGGTTATCATACTGAGTATTCATCGATGAAACTCGGCTTTTATTTATTTGCAGAGTATATCAATATGTTTATCTCTTCAGCGATAATTGTGTCATTGTATTTTGGTGGTTATAATCTGCCTTTCCAAAATTTGATTACGCAATATATTGATGGTAATGTATTGTCAATCCTGCAATTCTTATGTTTCTTCACAAAAGTATTAATGGGCATCTTTTTCTTTATGTGGGTTCGTTGGACAATACCAAGATTTAGATATGACCAATTAATGAATTTAGGTTGGAAAATATTAATTCCATTAGCCATCTTTAACATTCTGGCAACAGGTGTGATGATGTATGCATTGGGTAAAGTATAATTGTAAAAAAAGAATAATGCAATTAACAAATAGAAAAAAAGTAGTCGTAAAAAAGGAAATGAGCTTAGCAGAGAAATTATATCTGCCAGCTATTACTAATGGTATGGTGATTACCTTAAAACATTTTTTCAAAAAATCGGCTACCGTTAAATATCCTGAAGTAAAACGCGAACTTTCTGGTACCTATCGCGGACAGCACGTATTGAAACGCGATGAACAAGGCGCAGAACGTTGTACTGCATGTGGTTTATGCGCAGTGGCTTGCCCGGCAGAAGCCATCACCATGGAAGCTGGAGAGCGTAAAAAAGGAGAAGAGAATTTGTATCGCGAAGAGAAATACGCAGTCATCTACGAAATCAATATGTTGCGTTGCATATTCTGTGGTTTGTGCGAAGAAGCTTGCCCAAAAGAAGCGATATTTTTAACAGATAGAATTGTGCCTACAGATTTGAAACGCGATGAGTTTATTTATGGAAAAGATAAATTAGTTGAAGATATTAAGCAACCAGTAGATGTGACAAAACGCCAAACTCAAAATGTATTAGATTTTAAGAAAGATAAAACAAAAGGTCATAATCAAACTTGGGCTGATAAACAAAAATTATTGAGCGATAAAAAACATCATTAAGCAATATAAAAGTTATAACGAATAAATTATTTAGTCAATATGCCATTATCACAATACTTATTTTTCTTTTTGTCCTTTGTAGCTGTGCTTAGCGCATTGTTGGTTATTTTGGATAAAAATCCAGTACATTCCGTATTGTATTTAATCATCACTTTTTTTTCTATCGCTGGTCACTTCTTACTATTAAATGCAAATTTCTTATTCATCGTACAAATAATAGTCTATACAGGTGCTATCATGGTATTGTTTTTATATGTCATCATGATGCTCAACTTAAATAAAGAAATCGAACCACATAAAAAAAATATACCTAAAGTGGCAGCAGCAATTTCTGCTGGCATATTTTTAATGAGCTTAATTGCTTTGCTAAAAGGCGCCGATGTTAATCTGTTGCCAGCTGCAAGAAATAGTAATATCGGACTTTTAGAAAACTTAGGAAATGTATTGTTTAAAGAATATATGCTACCATTTGAGATTTCATCATTGCTGTTTTTAGGCGCAATGGTGGGCGCAGTATTTTTAAGCAAAAAAGAAATAAATTAAATAAATTAAATAAATAAAATTTGCGCTTGCTACAAAGCAAGATGTAAAAACGAAAAAAATATGAAAGAAGTATTAATAGGCATTCCAATACAGTGGTACATTTATCTAAGTGTTACCTTATTTTGTATTGGAATATTCGGCGTTTTATTTCGAAGAAATGCCATTATCATGTTTATGTGTATCGAACTAATGTTGAATGCAGTGAACTTATTAATGGTGGCTTTCTCGCGTTATTTAGGCGATACTGGTGGCCAAGTTTTTGTCTTCTTCGTAATGGTCGTAGCGGCAGCAGAAGTAGCCGTCGGATTGGCTATATTAATGATGATTTATAGAAATACAAAATCAACAGACATTGATACGTTAAACAGATTAAAATGGTAAATTATTTGTCATTAATCTAATAGAAAAGATATGAAAAAGTTTGGATTATATATTGTGATTGTATTGGCACTTTCTTCTTGTGTGACCAAAAAGAAATTTCAAGCAACACAAACGGAAAAAGATAAAATTGAAATGGCATTGCGCCAAACAACATCAGACTTGGCTGAGTGTGAGAAAAAATTTGGTAAAAAAACAAGTGAC
>JADKZZ010000143.1 GCA_020848475.1 Chitinophagales bacterium
CTATTGCAACCCAATTCCATATTTAAAACAGCAATTGCAGCAGCACCTATTACGAATTGGAAATTATACAACACGATTTATACAGAACGCTATATGCGCACACCTACTGAAAATGCTAGTGCTTATGCTAATTTTCAACCAGAAAAACTTGCAAAAAACTTGCAAGGTAATTTAATGCTAATACATGGCACTGCTGATGACAATGTACAATTACAACACACCTTACGTCTTATACAATCGCTAAATACTTCGAACAAAAACTATCAGCTTTATCTATATCCAGATGAGGCACACGGCCTCGGCAGCAGCAAGCTATATTATGACTTGTATCGTAAAATTTTCAATTATTTAAAAGAAAAAAACTAACACAATTGCTGTTCAAAAAATAAACTTGCATACTTTATTAATAATATTATCTTCAATTACAACTACTTATCTTTGTTGCTAGAATAAATAAGTAAATTTCTTGCAACGAATTGCTTGAAATTTACTTCTACACTCATTAGGAAAATATATTATTTATGAAGAAATTACTTTTTATGTTGCTGGCTTTAATAGCTTTGCATACGACTACATTAGCACAAGTAGAAAAACAAATTAAAGGCGAAGCATTATCTGCCGATGAAAAGAAAAAATTAGAAGACACAACGAATGGTTGGAAATTCGGCGGTATTGGTGGCGTTACCTTCAACCAAGCTGGCTTTAAAAACTGGGCAGCAGGTGGAACCAACTCATTTTCTTTATTATTTAACATGCGTTTTAATGCTGATTATAAAAAAAACAATCACTTATTGCAAATGTGGGCTGCCGCAGAATACGGCTTGCAGTTTACTAAAGGCGACCAATATAAATTACGCAAAAATGCAGACCGTTGGGAAATCTTCACGAAATATGGTTATCGAATTCACAAACCACTTTATTTTGCTGCATATGCTGATTTGCGTTCACAGTTTTCTAATTCATACAACTATACAGACACCGCAAAATATGTCATCTCACGAGCTGCTGCTCCTTTGATTTTTGAAGGTGCATTAGGTTTAGACTATGTGCCTAATAAATATTTCTCCTTATTCTTTTCTCCATTAGCAGCAAAAGTAACGTATGTCGCTGCAAACGACATCGCTGCATTAAATTCATTCGGAAATATTTTTCCTTCTAAAGTGAAAAAAGAATTTGGTGCTGTTGTAATTGCTACTTATAAGCAAGAGTTCTGGAAACAAAACATCAGCATCTTATCTGTGTTTAAAGCATATAAAAACTACTTACGCTCAAGTGCTGACCCTTTTGATGCAACGCTTCCAAAAGAAAGCAAATCGCATTATAGAAAAAATATAGACGTTGATTGGCAAACTACATTAGGATTAAAGGTCAATAAATTCTTGTCTGCAAGCATATTTATGCATTTAATCTGGGATAATGATGTAACTTTCCCGACAGACAATCCAGCATTAAAAACATCAAAAGTTCAATTTAGAGACATCATCGGCGTTGGATTGACATACCAAATGAATTATACGAAAGCAAAAGGAAGTGCAGCTAAAAAACTGTAAAATTTCACTAAATTAATTCCAATAAACCACAGCCATTTCGCTGTGGTTTATTTTTGCTAAATAACCTTAATTGCTAACATTATTTAACAATATATCAAAATAGAAATTTGATAAGGATTCTATTTTTGTAACGCTATAAAAACAATACTCATGGAATCTTTTGACATTAAAGCATTAAATGAAAAAATACAACAAGACAGTGCTTTCTTAGAACCTTTACATACTGAAATCGGCAAATCTATCATAGGTCAAAAATACATGCTAGAACGACTGATGATTGCGCTGCTTTCGCAAGGTCATATCTTGTTAGAAGGTGTGCCAGGCTTAGCAAAGACTTTAGCTATTAAATCATTGTCAGATGCTATCGACACAAAGTTTTCGCGCATTCAATTCACGCCTGATTTATTGCCAGCCGATATCTTAGGAACCATGATATACAATCAAGCTAAAGGTAGTTTTGAAGTAAAAAAAGGACCTGTTTTTTCTAATTTCTTATTGGCTGATGAAATCAATCGCGCACCAGCAAAAGTGCAAAGTGCATTATTGCAATCGATGCAAGAAAGAATGGTGACGCTTGGCGACACGACTTATAAATTGGAGGAACCATTCTTAGTCATGGCGACCATGAATCCAATTGAACAAGAGGGCACATACAACTTACCAGAAGCGCAAGTTGACCGTTTTATGTTAAAAGTAAAAATCGGCTATCCTGAATTTGAAGAAGAAAGACAAATCATGCGACAAAATGTGGCTGGTTCAAATCCAGGAATTAAACCTATCATTGCAGCGCAAACTATATTGCAAGCACGTGACACTGTGCGCCAAGTATATATGGATGAAAAAATAGAAAAGTATATTCTTGATATCATATTTGCAACACGTGAACCTTCGAAATACAAAATCAATGACCTCACGCATTTAATCAGCTATGGTGGTTCGCCACGTGCAAGCATTAGCTTGGCTATGGCTTCAAAAGCGTATGCATTTATCAAGCGTCGTGGTTATGTCATTCCTGAGGACGTGCGCGCCGTAGCACATGATGTATTGCGCCATCGCATCGGCATCACGTATGAGGCAGAAGCAGAAAACATTACACAAGAACACATCATCGACACCTTATTGAATCGTGTGGAAGTTCCTTAACAGTAAAAATGTAATAGAGGCAGAAATCACGAGAAAAATCTCCTATTTCAAATCTTTAATCATTATGAAATGGAAGTAGCAGAGCTAATAAAAAAAGTAAGGAAAATTGAAATTAAAACTAAAGGATTAACGAACCATATCTTTTCTGGTGAGTATCATTCTGCGTTCAAAGGACGCGGTATGTCCTTTAGTGAAGTCCGTGAATATCAATATGGCGATGACATTCGCAATATCGATTGGAATGTAACAGCTCGTTTCCAACATCCTTATGTAAAGATTTTTGAGGAAGAAAGAGAATTGACAATAATGCTTTTAATAGATGTCAGCAAATCAGCATTTATTGGCACACAAACACAATTAAAAAATGAGATTATGGCAGAAATAGCAGGTGTTTTAGCATTTTCTGCCATACAGAATAATGATAAAGTTGGCGTTTTGTTTTTTAGCGATGCCATAGAAATGTTTATTCCTCCTAAAAAAGGCAAATCTCATATTTTACGCATCATTCGTGAAATTTTAAACTTCGAACCCAAAAGCAATAAAACCAATATTTCATTAGCACTGGAAAGCTTCAATAATATGGTAAAACGAAAAAGCATCGCTTTTGTTCTATCCGATTTTATTGATGAAAACTATGCAAATGAATTGCGACACATCTCTAAAAAACATGATGTTATCGGCGTAAAAGTGTATGACAATTTAGACATGGAATTACCAAACATAGGCCTATTGCAAGTGCAAGACGTTGAAACTGGAGAAACAAAGTGGCTGGACACAAAAGACAAACAAACACAAAAAGCATATAGCGAGCGTGCTTCTTTTTACGACAATATCTACAACGATAGCTTTGTTATGGCTGGAGCAGATAAATTAAAAATAAATACAGCACAAGCTTATGTACATATTTTGATGAACTTTTTTAAGAAAAGAGCTTAATACAGAAGAATTAATCATTGATGAAATCATTTTTACAAAAAATACAAATTACAGCAACAACACTTACATCAAGCAAAAAAATGATGCTGTTGTTTTTTGTATGTTCACTTTCTTCTATTTTTAATCAAATTATTTATGCGCAAACTGCTACTGCTTCAGTAAAAGAAAAAACTTTTTTAATCGGCGACTGGATTCCTGTTGACTTATTTGTATCATCAACGGCCAATAACAAAGTGGCATTTCCAAGCTTAAAAGATTCTATTACTGAAACCATAGAAGTGGCCAACTATACACCTATTGACACCATTAAAAAAAGTGGACAATATGAATACCATCAGCTGGTAAACTTAATTGTATTTGACACAGGAAATATCAACTTGCCTCAATTTCAATTTTTAGTAGATAATAATGGGAAAATTGACACCATACTCACATCTCCCATAACTGTGCGTGTAGCAGGTGTTAAAATAGATACCACAAAAGACATCAAAGACATTAAAGCGCCTTTAAAAATTCCATATACATTCAAAGAAATATTACCATACATCATCGCTCTGTTGATATTATTAATAATTATTGGAATTATCGTTTGGTATATCAAAAAAAGAAAGCAAAAGCAACAACCCATTGATGAAAAATTTTTACTGCCTCCTCATGTTTGGGCATTGAAGGAATTGGAAAAACTACATCATAAAAAACTATGGCAAACAGGTGCTGTTAAAAATTATTATTCCGAATTGACAGATATTGCTCGTACATACATAGAACTGCGATACAAAATTCCGGCGATGGAAAAAACCACCGACGAATTGATGGATTCAATGCATAAAGGCATGATGAAACAATCATTGAAAAAAGAACTCAACGATGTATTAATATTAAGTGATTTTGTAAAATTCGCAAAGGCACAACCAGATTTTGTAGAAAATGAAAATGCCATTAAAGTAGTGCAAGATTTTATCGATAAAACAAAACAGATAGAAGAAATAAAAAAAGGAAACGATAAAAATATTAATATCATCAACAAAGAAAATACCAAGTAAAATCAAAGTATAAGAAGCAATCCATGACCGCTATATTTCCATATACATTTGCTCATCCAAATTATTTTTGGCTATTGCTGCTTGTGCCTGCTTTAATTTATTGGTTTTACTATAAGCGCAGTACCTATTTTCCAACATTCGCTATTCCACAACATGGCGACGTTTTGCAACAAGCTTCTACACTTCGAGTGAGACTCTTGCAATTTTTGCCTGCTTTGAAAATTACAGCATTTATATTGTTAGTGACGGCATTGGCGCGTCCTCAAAGCTCACTGTCAGAAAGTGAAATCTCTACACAAGGTATCGACATTGTAGTTTCATTAGATATTTCAGGCTCAATGCTCGCTAAAGACTTTGAACCAGACCGATTAGAAGCCTCTAAGAAAGTAGCCATGCAATTTATAAAAGAAAGAAAAAGCGACAGAATCGGATTGGTCGTATTTTCAGGTGAAAGCTTTACGCAATGTCCAATTACAATCGACCATCAAGTACTTTTAAATTTATTTAAAGACATACATAGCGGCATGGTCGAAGACGGCACCGCTATTGGTATGGGCTTGGCTACTGCTGTCGCACGTTTGAAAGAAAGCAAATCCAAAAGCAAAGTGATTATACTCATGACTGATGGTGTCAATAATATGGGATATATCGACCCTTATACCGCCATTCAAATTGCAAAAACTTATGGCATTCGCGTATATACTATTGGTGTAGGTAAAAATGGAACTGCACCATATCCTGTGAAAGATGCGAATGGCAATACTTTTTATCAAAATATGCCGGTACAGATTGACGAACCGCTGTTAAGAAAAATTGCACAGGAAACTGGTGGTAATTATTATAGAGCAACGAATAATACTTCGTTGAAAATGTTGTATGAGAATATCGATAAATTAGAAAAATCAAAAATAAAAATCAGCAATTATCACAGAAAAAGCGAGCGATTCCATCTTTTTGCTTTCATCGCTTTATTCTGTTTACTCTTAGAATTTATTTTTTCTAAAACTTATTTAAAAACAATATTATCCTAAACAAACAACGCGATACACACTTTCATGATACGATTTGAACATACCGAATATTTACTACTCTTGCTACTAATACCATTAGCAATAGTCGTGTATTTCTATGTGCAAATTCAAACAAAAAGACAATTGTCAGCGATTGGCAACATTACGCTCATTAAACGATTAATGCCAGAACGCAATGACAGAAAATCATTAATAAAATTTGTACTCTTAAATCTAATTTTCTGCTTACTTGCCATCGCATTAGCGCAGCCACAAATGGGCACTAAAATGGAAAAAGTGCAACGCAAAGGCATCGACGTCATGATTGCGTTAGACGTATCGAATAGTATGTTATCGAAAGACATTGCGCCTTCAAGATTAGAAAAATCTAAATTATTAATTCAAACCTTATTAAAAAAGCTCGATGGCGACAGAGTTGGATTGGTTATTTTTGCTGGCAATGCCTATTTGCAAATGCCATTAACTGTTGATTATTCTTCCTTGATGTTGTATTTGCGTGCTATTAATACCAACTCTGTTCCTACACAAGGAACCATTATCACAGAAGCTTTAGACAAAGCGGAAGGCGCATTTACACAAACAGATAAAAAACACAAGGCAATAATTGTGATTACTGATGGTGAAGACCATGAAGAAGACGCTATCGACAAAGCAGAAGAAATTGCCAGCGATGGAACTAAGATATTTACAATTGGCGCTGGAACACTGGCAGGTGGCTCTATTCCATTAATGGACCAAAATGGTCAGATAGTAGGTGAAAAAAAAGATGAAAACGGACAAACCATCATTACTAAAATGAACGCCAATATGCTGCAAGCATTAGCGAAAGCAGGCAATGGCAATTATTATATTTTAGACAACACAAAGCAAGTTGCTGATTTTATAGCAAAAGACATTTCAAAAATGGAAACCAAAACGATAAACGATAAAGTATTTACTGATTATGTAGAGCAGTTTCAATACTTTTTGTTTTTTGCTTTACTATTATTATTGTTAGATATTTTTACAACATTTAGAAGAAAAATGCTTGACTTTAAAAATGAAAAATAAGATTGCGCAAATAAAATTATTTATTCAAAAGCACAAAACACTTTTTATCGTGTTGGCTGTGCTTAAAGTACTTTTAAAAGTAGGCATTGTCTTGTTTTTTGTGGCAAAAGCAAATGGTGCTGTAGCACAAAATGCGAATAAACTTTTAAGAGAAGGCAACAAGCTATACAAAAAAGAAAAATACAATAATGCAACTGAAAGTTATGCAAAAGCCTTACAGCTTGCACCTACTGATGTGCGTGCATATTTCAATCAAGGTGATGCATTATATCGCTTGAATGAATTAGACAAATCGAAAGAACAATTTACTGCTGTAACTAAAGCTTCAAAAAATACAGACATAACAGCGCGTGCGCATTACAACATAGGAAATATCCATTACAAACAAGAAAAATGGGAAGAGAGTGCTAAAGCATACAAGGAATCTTTGAAATTAAATCCTAAAGATGAAGACGCTAAATATAATTTGATGATGGCGCTGGCAAAAATAAAAAAAGAAAAGAATAACAACAAAGACAACAAAAACGATAAAAACGATAAAAACAAAGAAGATAAAAAAGACAATAAAGATAAAGACAAGCAGCAAAACCAACAACAAAACAAAAACGACAAGCAGCAGCAAAGTCAAGATAAACAACAAGATCAAAACAAGCAGCAACAACAGCAACAAGGACAAATAAGTAAAGAACAAGCAGAGAAACTACTCGACGCAATTGGCGCTGAAGAAGGCAAGGTGCAACAAAAATTAGGCAAAGAAAAAGGAAAACCTCAAAAAGGGAAAATTCAAAAAGACTGGTAAAAATGTGTATATAGACCAATGCTAAAAACAACAACATATCAAGTCATCAACAAAATACCATGTCATTTTTTTGACAAACATTTACTTGCATTATTGTTTGTTTTATTTAGTATTTCTGCATCATTTGCGCAACGCTTTACTGCACAAGCCGAATACAGCCAAGTACCTTTAAATTATACTGTTGATGTTGCATACGCCGTTGAAGGTGGAAAAATTGAAAGCTTTTCGCCTCCAAAATTTGATGGTTTTGATGTGTATGGTCCATCACAAGGCACAAATATTTCTATCATTAACGGAAAAATATCTAAATCAAGCAGCATCACCTATACACTGAAGCCTAAGAAACAAGGCAATTATACTATTCCACCAGCGAGCGCCATTGTCAATGGCAAAGAGATGAAATCAAATGCTGTTTCTATTAGCGTTGTAGCGGCACAAGAACAACGCAGAGGCAATGATCCGTTTGCTGATATGATGGAAGAAATGGAAGAAATGCAACGCCAAATGATGCGTCAATTTCAGCAGCCACAATACAGCGAAGCAGAAATAAAACAGTACTTAGCAAAAAACTTATTTGTTCGTGTCATTCCAACAAAATCGACATTGTACCAAGGCGAACAAACGACATTATCTTATAAAATATACGCGCGTGTATCTTGCAATGGTTTTATGGCCGACAAAATGCCGAGCTACAATGGTTTCCTTAGTGAAGAGTTTAAACTCCCAGAGCAACAAGAACCAAAAATAGAAGTGCTAAACGGTGTCGAATATCAAACACTCGAAGTTAAACGCGTTACATTATTTCCGCAAAAAACAGGCAAGTTAAACATCGAACCATTAGCACTTACAACTAACGCATACATTGGCTATCAGCCGTATGAATACAGCTTCAAAAGCAATACAATTACTTTAGACGTAAAACCACTGCCTAAAAAAAACAAACCACTTACTTTTAGTGGTGCTGTTGGAAAATTTTCTTTCGAAGCAGATTATGATAAAACAAAAACAAGTGTTGGCGAACCAATTTCTTTAAAAATCACTTACACAGGCACTGGAAATCTTAAATTGATTACGGCACCTAAGTTAGAATTTCCTGAAGAATTTGAGGCGTTCGAGCCAAAAACCAAAGACAATTATGAAAACAATGGCAATGTGGTTAGCGGCTCAAAAACATTTGAATATGTATTAATTCCACAAGATGGTGGCACTTTTAAACTGCCTAAATATGAGTTCGCATATTTTGATGTTGACAAAGGTGATTACGTGAAGTTTGTATTGCCAGAAACAGAAATCACAGTGAGCGGAAAAGCGAAGATAAGCGAAAATGTAGTCAACTTTTTCAAACGAGAAAAGCAAGATAAACCACGCTCTATTTATGGCATTAAAAAAGTGTATGTAAAAAATAAATCGTTTGCGGCAAGCAACACATTTTGGACACTTGCTATCACGCCAATAGTATTTCTTATAATAGCATTTGTTTTTAGAAAACGTGATTACTCAAGCACTGAATTAATTGCACTTCGCAGAAAAAAAGCTAATAAAATAGCATTACAACGTTTATCGATTGCAAAAAAATTATTGCAGCAAAAACAAGAAGAAGCATTCTACAACGAAGTGGTGCGCGCATTATGGCATTATTTATCAGACAAGTTATACCTGCCACAAAGTGAATTGTCGAAAGAAAACATAAGTGAGAAATTACAACTTCGAGCAATAGAACAAAGCAAGATAAACGATTTACACAACACATTAGACACATGCGAGCAGGCTTTATTCTCACCTATTGGTCAAGAAATGGCGATGCAACAAACCTACACAAAGGCTATCGAATTAATTATAGATTTGGAAGAACAATTAAAAAAAGATTCGAAAATTTAAATATAATCAGTAGCACTCATGAACAAACACTCTAAGTACATATTACTCGTTTTCTTCTACTTGATTTTTGGATTTACCAAAGCACAAAACAATAGCTCATTATTTCAAACTGCCAATAAATACTATCAAAACAAACAATATGAAGAAGCAGAAAAAATGTATTTATTGTTGCTGAAAAAAGAGAATAACAATGCAAATGCAAACTATAATCTTGGCAATACGTATTACCATTTAAAACAATATGCGAATGCTATTTTATACTATGAAAAAGCAAAAAAAATTGAACCTGACAACAAACAAATCCAGCACAATATCGATTTAACCAACAATAAATTATTTTCAAAAATAGAATTCAGTAAAACATTTTTTGTTGTCAAAAAAATAAAAGGTTTTGCACATACTAAATCTGCTGACACTTGGAGCATCTATTTGCTTGTTTCTTTGTGGATTGGCATTGTGCTCATTTGCATACATTTTTTAAAAAACAAGCAAATGGCATTTAACATAGGCGCTACAATATTACTCTTTGCCATGCTTTTCGCCTATTTTACTTATACTACATACAAAAGTGAGCAACTTCAAGACTTCGCAATTATTATGACAAATGATGCTACATTAAACAAAATGCCCGTAGGGAATATTGGCAACACAGACAGCATTCAAAGTGGTACAAAAGTGCAAATTATTGACAGTGACAAATCTTGGTTAAAAATAAAATTGCCAAACGATAAAATAGGCTGGATTAGCATAGATAAAATTGCACGCATCTAAAACGTGACGCCTATCGTTATTGGCACATAATGTTTAATAGTAATTTCTGGCGTATTCGCATAAGTTTGGTTTATACCGCCAGAGCCGTTTAAACTTTGAATATCCACTTTTCGTTGCAAATGTTGTAAGCGATAACCAGCACCAAAGTGTATAGCCAATTTTCGTGAATTTGTGACGTAGCGACCGCCAATCATGAATTCGCCGAAAGCACCGGCATATCTACCTTTGTTAATCTGACTATTAAAGTAAGAATCAATATAGATAGCGCCACCAACTCGCTCTGATAAAAATAAATTAAAATTACCTTCTAAAAAATATTCTCTAAATTCTGCAAAAATGGGAAAAGTGAAATAATAAAAGCGCGAACCATTAGTACCATTAGGTCGAAAGTCAATACCAAGTCCTGCACCAATAAACAACTTCGGATTGATAAGAGCACCATGCACTGTGCGAAAAATAAAACTTGGCTTCTCCACTTGCAAGGTGGTCTTTTTCGTTATATCTGGAAATTTCTGGATTAATTTTCCAGCTACATGTATGCCAACGCCAACTTCATTGATACTAGAATAACGGGTAGTTTTTATATTTTTAATCGAATCTAAATCCAATACAATATCATCTTGTGCTTGTACGCAAAAAAATAAAAAACCAAAAAACAGAAAAAACAGACCTCGCTTCATAATATTATTTTACAACAAAATTAAACACTAAAATGTTTTATTACTCCTTAATTATTAAATTTATAAGTTATTCTCAACACATCGATGGTAATACGTTTTACAATTTTATTTTCGCTTATTTGTAACTTCAATATTTTGCTAGCGCAAACTTTTGAGTATTCCTATAATTGCAAACAGGCTTACCAAAATATTTATAAATTAAAATTTAACGAAGGGCAACAATGGTTAGCACAGGAAAAAGCCGAAAATCCAAAAAATGTATTGACTTATTTTATAGAAAATCATATTGACTTTTTAAAGTTATACATCAATGACAATCGCAAGCTATATGCTGCTATTGAACCAAAAATGGAACAGCGATTAGAGAAAATAAAAAAAGGAAATTCAGCGTCTCCCTATTATTTATACGCGCAAGCAGACATACATCTACAATGGGCTTTTTGCAAAATTAAATTCGGCGATTATTTGAGTGCTATCTTTGAAGTAAAAAAATCGTTTTCTATGTTGCAAGAAAATAAAAAGAGATTTCCTGCATTTAAGCCAAACATTAAAAGCTTAGGATTATTGCATACACTTTTTGGTGCAGTGCCCGACAAATACAAGTTCGGCGCTAAACTTTTAGGTTTAAAAGGCTCAATTGATGAAGGTATGCAAGAGCTAAATTCCGTTTTACAAGACTCTAGTTTTCAATTTAAAGAAGAGACGATTATCTTATACACTTTGTTGTTATTGCATTTGCAAAAAGACAAAACCAATGCATGGAATATGATAGAAAATACGACGATTCCTTTAGGTGATAATTTATTAAATCATTTTATTGCAGCAAGTGTTGCGGAGCATACAGGAAAAAATGATAAGATGATTAGCATATTAGCCAATAGACCTAATAGTGCCGCGTATTATGCATTTCCATATCTTGATTTTTTATATGGCTTTGCCAAATTAAACAGACTTGATGCTGATGCTGATGTATATTTAAAAAAATTTATTGCCACAAATAAAGGTAGAGCTTACCAAAAGGAAGCGCTCAGAAAATTAGCTTGGTTTTATTTGATTAATGACAATCCGACAGGATATAAAAAGTATATGCAACAAATTTTGTCGATTAGCGAAGCACCCAGCGACGAAGATAAGTCGGCACAAAAAGAAGCAGAGCAAAATTTTATTCCAAATAAAGAATTATTGAAAGCACGTGTTTTAAGTGATGGTGCCTATTTCAACAAAGCACTAGCAACAATAAACGCCATTGCACCAGAAAAGCTTACACGAACACGAGATATCATTGAGTATTACTACAGGAAAGCAAGGATTTATGACGAGCTCAAACAAAATACAGAAGCAGTAAAATACTATCTTATTTCTATACAAAAAGGCGAAAATTACAAGTACTATTTTGCAGCAAATGCATGCATAAAACTAGGTGCCATTTTTGAAGAGCAGCATAAAAAATCAAATGCCATTCAATATTATAAAAAAGCGATACAGCTCGACAAAGATGAATATAGCAACAGCATAGATGCGGAAGCAAAAGCTGGTTTAAATCGATTAGGCAATTAATTTATGTTCTTTATTTTCTAGTTTCAATGTTGTTTTTTCAATTTCCGATAAAATAATATTGTATTTTTATGCACGCTATGGTCAGCATTCAAAAAGATATTTCTTTATTACCCTATAATACTTTCGGCATTGATGTAAATGCAAGTAATTTTTGTCGTGTTAGCAGCAAAGAAGCGCTTATTTCACTTATTAATCAAGCGATTTTTCCGACATCAGATTGGTTGATTATTGGTGGTGGTAGTAATCTTTTATTATGTAAAAATATAGAAGGCTTAGTGGTAAAAAATGAAATCATTGGCATTGAGCTCATCAAAGAAAATGAAACACATGTTTGGCTAAAAAGCTATTCAGGCACGATATGGCACGAACTCGTTATGTATTGTGTGGAGAA
>JADKZZ010000144.1 GCA_020848475.1 Chitinophagales bacterium
AAGTGGTCCCGCATGGGCTCGAACCATGGACCCCCTGATTATGAGTCAGGTGCTCTAACCAGCTGAGCTACAGGACCAATGTTCTAATTTCTTAGAACGGAGTGCAAATGTACATTTTTACATTGAATTATAAAAATGAAATTTTGATTACTAAAAATCAAAAATCGTCGCCAAAACAGTTTCGCCAACTGCTTGTAAAGTTTGCTTGTCAATAATATTTATATTGTCTTGGTGTGTGTGCCAATGGGAAGCAAACCCTGTTTTTGTCGTGTACGTTCTATTGATGATATCGATGGTCGGAATATTCGCTAAAGTATTGATGTAATAATGATCATCAATAATTTGATCGGTCAGATTATTGACAAAATAATTACTATAGCCTAATTGTGCTGCGTTGCGCCAAACTTGTTTCATAAACGCTGGCGCATATTGCATCGAGACGCCTTCTAGTGTAAAAGTAGCTCCTTTCGCGCCTACCATATCGAGTAAAATACCATTCTCGGCAGTATAGTTGGGTACATGTGGATTTTTGCTCCAATATTGTGTTCCTAAACAATAAAAATCTCCTTGTTTTTGGTTTAATTCATATTCTGGTTGCCCATAATCTTCCACATCTAAAAGCAAGATATCAATTCCTATCTGCGGATTCTTTTGTTGTAGTTGTCTGGCAATTTCTAATAAAATTGCGGCGCCACTGGCACCATCATCAGCCGCTAGAATTGGTTTTGCTACGGCGCTGTCATCACGGTCGGCAAATGGTCGAGAGTCCCAATGAGTACATAGCAACAAGCGTCGTTTAACATCCGTATTGTAGGAGGCAACTATGTTTATACAAGGCACCGATTTGCCTGAATATACAACAACATTAGTGCGCTGCATAACAACTGATGCGCCATAGCTTTTAAATTTATTTTCAAAATAAGCAGCACATTGCTGTTGCGCTGCAGTGCCTGGCACTCGCGACCCAAAGCTTAATTGTTGCGCTATAAAATGAAATGCAGAATCTGAAGAGAATGTTGGTTTTTGTATTGTTGAAGCAACTGATGTATCTACATTCGATTCGTTTGTCTTTGGTTTACAAGCGACAACAAATAGCATTATAAAAAACATAAGTATAACAATCAGTTTAGGCTTACATTCCATGTGTGATGCTGACAAAGTCAAGCATTGGCTTTTTATTTTTGCACTACTATCCAATCTCATACGTTGTACCATCTTTCCCATCTTTTATTGTAATATTGGCTGCTTTTAATGTGTCTCTAATCTTGTCAGAAGTTGGCCAATCTTTGTTATCACGTGCTTGCTTACGAATATCAATAATGAGTTCCATTACTTTTTCTAAAGCTTCATTGCTGCCCATTTGTTCTTCGTCATTTAAACCCAATATATCAAATAAATAAGCAACATAAGTCGTGTGAAGCAAGTCGTATGTTGATTGAGAAATGTTATTTACTTTCTTGTTGCTGTTATTATAAATATTAATTTGCGTAGCCATTTCATGCAAAACAGCAACTAATTTTGGTGCATTAAAATCATCGTCCATTACGATTTTACATTCATCACATAGGTCGCGTATTAGTTTATCATGTTTATCGTCAACTGCAACAGCATCAAATTGTAACACTTTTAGAAATTTGGCAGCATTCATCAGTTTTTTCAATCCTTTTTCAGCATCTTGCAATCCTTTTATCGTAATATCTAACTCTGATGAATAATGTGATTGCATGAATAAAAATCGGACACTCATCGCAGAGTATGCCTTGTCGAGCAATGGATGTTCTCCAGTGATGAATTGCATTGGAAGTATTGAATTTCCTAATGATTTGCTCATTTTTTGACCATTGAAATTAAGCATATTTGTATGCATCCAATAGCGTACTGGCGCATGGCCACAAGCGCCTACATTTTGTGCGATTTCGCATTCATGATGCGGAAATTTTAAATCCATTCCGCCTGCATGTATATCGAATTGCTTGCCTAAATATTTAGTACTCATCACAGAACACTCCAAGTGCCAACCTGGAAAACCGCTGCCCCAAGGTGAGTTCCACTGCATAATATGTTCAGGAGAAGCCTTCTTCCATAAGGCAAAGTCTATTGAATTTCGTTTTTCATCTTGTCCATCTAAATCGCGATAGCCAGCAATCAATTCATCGATATTTCTTCCGGAAAGCACACCATAATTATTGCCTTTGGCATTATATGCTTTCACATCAAAATATACGCTACCATTGGACTCATAAGCCACACCATTATCAATTAATTGCTGTGTCATTTCTATTTGTTCCACTATATGACCTGTCGCAGTCGGCTCAATTGTTGGTGGCAAAAGATTAAAAATTCTACAAACATCATGAAAACCAACAGTATATTTCTGAACGATTTCCATCGGTTCTAACTTCTCCAATTTTGCTTGGTCTTCCATACGGTTTTTACCTTCGCCTGCATCATTGGTTAAATGTCCTGCATCTGTAATATTTCTGACGTATCTCACATTGTATCCTAAGAACTTGAGATAGCGATATACTAAATCGAAAGAAATAAATGTACGCGTATTGCCTAAATGCACATCAGAATAAACGGTTGGTCCACAGCAATACAAGCCCACAAATGGTGGATGTATGGGTTTGAATGGCTCTTTTTGTCTTGTAAGTGTATTATAAATATGAAGTTCTGACATAGAACAAAGATAGGAATTAGAAATAAGATGATAAGGAAAATTGGAAATTTTACATACTCATAAACGAGCATTTTTTTACAATGAACATATTGTAAAAATGCAAGGAACAATTCGGCTTAGCTATTAGTCCTTTTTTTTCTTTGGACAAGATTTACAACGTTTTCCGTTTTTATAACTTTTGCAACATTTTTTCTTGTAAGAATAATCTATGTTACATGGTTTTTGCAAATCTAGTTCTGTGCTGATAAGATTTTGTAAAAATGGTAATTTAAG
>JADKZZ010000145.1 GCA_020848475.1 Chitinophagales bacterium
ATCAACGACAGTACTTTGTTGCTGATCAGTATAGTGAAAGACACAAGCGATCAGCAAGAAGATATATCACGATTAATATTTTACACCATTTCACTCAATGCCAATGTTATATATTATTCGACTTACATCGATAAAAACAATAATGCACAATTTGATGCAAGTGATACTATATTCAATGCGGCACGAATAGAAATAAGTAGTGATTCTCAAACAAATATTTATCCAATAGACGCAAATGGTACATTCTATAAGACTTGTAAGATAGGCACCTATATTTCAAAGCTAATTTCATACGAACAAAACTTACGCAATTTCTACGTTTCGCCAACAGCTGATACTACAATTTTTAATAGCAGCAATGAAATTGATTCTGTTTTTTTTCGATTAGCGCCTATTCCAAATATCCAAGACTTGCAAGTTTATATCATTCCAACAAATATAGCAAGGCCAGGATTTTATTCATCATATAAAGTTGTCGCACAAAATGTTGGTTCGAAAACCATCGAAAATATTGAAGTCAAATTTTTGAAAGACACATTTCAAACTGTTGGAGAATTTAATCCAACACCTACACACATCAGTAATGACACGCTCATTTGGACAATTGATTCGCTTGCTATTTATGAAAATAAATCATTCTACATTAACTGTAATAATGCAGCACCACCAGCGTTAAACATAAATGATACTTTAACTTTATTTGCCAGCATCACGCCTACTAATAATGATACTTTTATTGATGATAATACTTTTGAATTAAAACAAATTATTGTTAATGCGTATGACCCTAATGACAAAACAGAATCACATGGCGCAGGTATAAGCACGCAACAAGTAAACAATAGAGATTATCTATATTATACTATTCGTTTTCAAAATATAGGAACTAGCGCTGCAACCAAAATTAAAATTGTAGATACGCTTTCCCAAAATTTAGATTGGAGTACTTTAGAATTATTAAGCAATTCTCACGATCTACAATACAGTGTAAAAAATAAAAATATTATCACTTGGCAAAATGACAATGTATATTTACCGGACAGTGCCAGTGATGAAGCGCACAGTCATGGTTATGTATGTTTTAGAATAAAACCAATAGCCAGTTTAACTACCACTGATGTCATTGAAAATAGAGCTCATATTTATTTTGATTTTAATACAGCGGTCATTACCAATACGGTTACTACACGCATTTTAGAACAACGTGTATCTAATATAAAACAACATACAATTAAAGCTATCAAGCTGTTTCCAACACCAACGAGCAATATTGTTCAGTTGGAATTTGATATGTTGTTGCAACGCAACTTACAACTAAAAGTAATTGATGTTAATGGCAATGAATTACAAAGTCAACTATTGCAAACCAATACTGGTCTTAACAACATCTTGATTGACGTGAGCCAATATGCAAACGGAATTTATTTTATACAAATCAATGATGCGACTGAAAATAGGTACTACGCTAAAATTGTAAAACAGTAAGACAGTTCTATTTAGATTGATAAAAACAAAAATTGCTTCAACAAAAAACTATCGCAATAAGGCAAAAGTTCCTTTATATGTTTTCTCGCTATTATCTGGAAGTTTTACTGTGAAATAATACACATAATTATCTTGTTGTGCTGGCTCGCCTTTAAACGTGCCGTTCCAACCTTTGGTGATATCATTTGGTGTAAAGTTATCTGCTTCATATACCTTTTCGCTCCAGCGATTGAAAATAATAAAACGTAAAACTTGAACGCCATTTAGATTAGTCAATGGTACATATACATCATTAAATCCATCAGCATTTGGCGAAAATGCTGTTGGAATATACACTTCGTACATGCATTTTTTGATAATGTTAATGCTGTCTGTTTTTGCACAATTTTGATTGCGCACAGTGACGGTATAAATGCCTTGTGCATGCGCAATAATAGAAGGCGTAGTATCATTCGTACTCCAAAGAATGGAAACAAAATTTCCATTGCCAACACTTAACTGTATGCTATCGCAAATTGTCGTATCTCTACCAATATTTACATGTGGCGCAGCAAATTGTTTAATAACAATTGTATCACTTGCACTGCCACATTGATTTCTATTTTCTGCAATATAAGTACCTGCTTGTGTTACAGAAATTTGTGGTCCTGTTGCGCCTGTGTTCCAATGTGTATTGGCATCTCCAGTAAATAGTGTATGTGAGAAAACACCACAGAAAGAAGTATCATTGCCTATAGGTGAAATAGTAGGTTTGTCTAATACATCAACAAAAACAGTATCGACAACAGCACATATTCCATTCGAAACTTTGACATCATATTTTCCCAATTGATTTACACTTATTGTAGGCGGTTGTGCTCCTGTATTCCATAAATATGAAATATTATTTCCGCTTGTAGTTGCATTTAAAACGATGGAATTATTATTACAAATAGCTGTATCACGTCCTAGGTTCACACTCAATGTGTTGCTATTCGATATCACTAAAGTATCAGCAACTGTACCGCAACTATTTGTAATGCGAGCAATATAAGTGCCTGCTTGTGTGGCTGTAATACTTGAAGTATTCGAAGTCAATATATTTCCATTTCTTAGCCATTGTGTGAGCTGATTTCCTGAATTTAATGTCAAGGAGAACGTACCACAAAATGTAGTGTCACGGCCTAAATTTGGCGTTGGCTCTTTGTCTATTTCTACAACCTGAATAGAATCTGTTCCTTTGCATCCATTCTTAAAAACATCAACCCAATATTTTCCTGCTTGTGATACAGTAATACTTGACGTTTGCGCACCAGTGCTCCAAACATAAGAATCGTAAGTTGAGCCTGCACTTAAATTAATCGTTCCACCAACACAAACAGATGTTGAATTAGCACCAAAATCAAAATTAATTCCTGCATTTTGTGTAATTGTTATCGCATCACTCGCTACACCACAACCCGTATTAATGGTAGCAGTGTATGTGCCAGCTGTCGTCACTGTAATGGAAGATGCCGTCACGCCAGTGCTCCAAACCGTTGCAGCATTTCCTGTTGACAAAACACGTGAAAATGGACCACAATACGAAGTATCATTTCCAAGATGGATTGGTGTTTGTGTGTTAGATTGTGTAATAACAATCGTATCAAAAACATCGCCACAGCTATTGCTTACTTTCGCGATATAAGATCCAAATTGTGTAGCAGTATAATTTGCACCCGAACCAACTTGATTACTTGTATTGTTTAGATACCAAGTTGTCAATGCTTTTCCTGTTGTCAAGTTTTGTGAAACAGGACTACATACACTCACATCACTTCCTAAGTTAGGTTTTGGTTCTGTAGTGATTTGTAAAACTTGTATAGTATCTGTTCCTTTGCATCCATTCTTAAAAACATCAACCCAATATTTATCAGGCTGGGTAATAGTAATACTTGGCGTTTGCGCGCCCGTGCTCCAAATATAAGAATCATATGTTGTGCCAGCACTTAAGCTGATAGATCCACCTGCACATACTGAAGTTGAATTAGCACCAAAATCAAAATTAATTCCTGGTGCAGCAGTCAATTTAATAGTATCAGAAAATGCGCCACAAGTCGCATGATATGTGCCTAATTGATTTACAGTAATAGAAGAACCTGTTACACCTGTACTCCATACTGTCGCTGGATTTCCCGTTGAAAGTACTCTGCTAAATGTAGAACAATAAGAAGTGTCATTTCCTAAATTAAATGCTGTGCATGTATTACATTTATTAACGACTACTTTTACATTTGTCGATTTTGTGCAAGCACCATGTGTTGCAGTAATAGTATAAGTTACACTATCTTTTGTACCACCTGAGTAATTGAGTATTTGACTGATGTTATTTCCAGTGCCTGCTGTTGCGCCAGTAATTCCAGCGCCTCCACTTACTGTCCAGCTAAAAGTTGCATTTGGATCTGTGCTGGAAATATTGATGTTTGCAGTGGCACCATCACATATAGACAAGCTTGTTACATTTGTAGAAACATCTAAACAGATGAGTTCAAACTGCAAGGTATTCGATATTGGTTGGCTAGCATTTGGATGTGTAATCGCTTTGATATAATGCGTACCTGTATTACAGAAATTTGTTGACACATTCGCACTGCCATCATTTGGTATTGGATATTTTATAGTCGAATTGCCGACGATAGAATCAAATCGTAAGCCATTACAAATGTCTGCGGCATTATTTCTTATTCCACCATTTGTTGAAGAAGAGACAGCATTTGCAGGTAATTTAATGGCATAATTTCCATCATTAGCATTTGGATTTCCAGCATCATAAGCTGGTAATGAACATGGATTATACACTAAATTGCTTACACAAGATCGATTACGGATGGTCGTAGAACGCGTAGCACCTGGGCAAGAGCCAGGAGGATTGTTAGCAAATGAGCCATTGGGTTGATGGTAGGAATTTTGCAATATATAAATTGGCTGACCGCTACTGCAATAACTACTAAAATTATACGCATACACATTTCCGCCAGCTAAAGGAACGCTTGGAAAAATAATAACAATTGCATTTGGCGGAATAGAATCACCTGGTTTGGCGGCAATCAAATTACTCGCATTGCAGGAACCAATTCGCAGTTGTGCCATTAATGCTGCAGAAGGAGTGCCAAATAAATTAGAGCCTAAAGGAATATTTATATCTCTATTCGATGTTGCAGGCACATCAACTTGCAAGTTATTTACTAAAAATCCTTGTCCTGATGTGATAACGATGTATTCATTATCTTGTTCTTCTAATGGGTCTGGATCGCAAGCATCCAAAAATATACCTAATATTTCTGGACAAGTAGTAATTACTTGCGGTCCGCCGTTAGAAGTATTACTTCCAACATTTATAAAACCAATGCTATCACCTTGACCAGCATAAGGGTTGAAAGATGGATTGGTGGATTGATAAAACACGATGTTGCTATTTGCAGGAATATTGCTATAATTAACAGCAAACTTGAAAGTATCTTTTCCAGTAGCACAAAATGTAGTTGGCGAAAGACTATTTAATTGTATTGTTTGTGAAAAAATACTTTTTGACAAAAACAATAATAATAGCAACAGTAGTTTGTTTCTCATTGTATAAATTAGGAGTGCAAAAATAGGCCAATTCTACAGCTTGGCCATTATCTGGAATTTACTATTTTAATAAAGTTACATTTCCTTTAAGTGTCTTTTTTTTCCCATTAGAATGTTTAATAATGGCAAAATATCCATACACTTCATCTTGTGCAAATTCACCTTTGTATTTGCCGTCCCAGCCTTCTGATTTTACTTCTGGATGAACATTATTAACTTCAAAAACTTTTAGGCCCCAGCGATTATATATTCTGAATGTTTCAACAATAGTATTGCGCATATCGCCGCTCCCTCTGACATAAAAGATGTCATTAATGCCGTCACCGTTTGGTGTGAATGCATTGGGCAGCCAAATTTCACCTTCATCACAATCTGCTTCTTCTGTAATCACAATCGTATCAGAAACAGTAGCACAACTATTGGAAACTGTTGCTATATAAGTACCAGCCTGCGTCACTGTAATTTGTGCGCCTTGTGCACCTGTGCTCCAAGTAGTGGATTGATTTCCTGTTGTCAATACTTTTTCAAATTCTCTGCAAAAAGTAGTGTCGTTTCCTAAATTAAATGGCGATGGTGTAGCTTGAACGCTTACTTGTACACTTGCTTGTGAAGAACAGCCATTTTTATATACTGTGACGCTATACGTTTGTGCTTGCGTTACATTTAGCGATGGTTTTGTGTCACCGTTATTCCATCTCAATGAATCCGCATCGGTAAGTGCTGTTAATACTGTTTCACCATTTTCACAGATACTCGTATTTCCTGATATGGTAACTTGTGGCAATTCATTAACAACAACAAATACAGAATCTACTCCTGTACAATTTTGTCCTGTCACATTAACACGATATTTACCAGCAGTTTTTACTTTAATAGTTTGTGAAGATGCGCCAGTATTCCAAGTATACGATGAAAATCCAGCTCCTGCATCTAAAATAATAGAATCACCTTGACAGAATGCTTGATTGCCCGTAATTGTAGGATTGCAATCTTGTGCTTGACATTGTTCGATAACAAACCGTGTTACAGACGAGCAAGAATTTTTGTAAACACTTAGCGAATGTGCACCCACATTTTGAATTGAAGTTTGATTTCCTAAAGCGCCATTGCTCCATCTTATGGAATCAAAGCTATTTGCATTATCTACCATTAAAACAGTTGGTTCATTATCGCAAATCTCGAGTGCGCCTGAAATGATTGGCGTTTCAATAGTTGTATTACTAACCACTACGCTTGCATTATTAGAACAAGCATTAGCATAGGCAACAACACTGTATGTGCCTGCTTGATTAATATTTATGGAAGTAGATGTTGCTCCTGTATTCCATCTTATAGAATCGAATTGACCTATTGCATTTAATGGTGTGTTGCCTATATTATTACAAAGCGTTGAATCGCCATCAATCGATAAAGCTACTTTTCCTTTTACAAATATTTTGACTTGTGTTGTTTTTATGCAGCCTGCATCATTTGATGAGATATTATAAGAAACACTATCAATAAAAGTTGATTGGTTGATTAAGGTTTGTTGTATGGAATTGCCTGTACCAGCTACAGCGCCGCTGATGTTTTGACCACTGCTGACTGTCCAACTGATTTGTGCTTGTTGATTAGTTGAGCTACTATTAATTATTGCTGATTCGCCACTGCAAATTATTGCATTGCGTGTAGTAGCTGAAATATCATTACACACTAATTTATATTTAATCGTATTGGAAATCGGTTGGCCTCCATTTGGATGTGTAATGGCTTTTATATAATGAAAACCATCGTTACAAAAGTTGGGTGAGATACGAAATTTCAATGTTGTATCCGCTGTGAAGTTGATTTGTGTATAATCGATTCCACCACAAGAGTCAATTACATTTCTTCTGATACCATTGTTTGTAATACTAGCCGTATCTGTGCCGACTTGGCGAATTGCATACGTTCCATCTTTATCAAAAATATTGCATAAATCATAAGTAAAATTGTCGGTGCAATTTAATCGTTTGTCGGTCGCTTTCGTTGTTCGATATCTTGAAGGTGCATCACATCTTGAGGCGTTTGTAAATGCGCCAATCGTTCTTACGCAGGCATTCTGCACTACATAAATTGGATAGCCTAAGTTACATAATCCATTAACGCTATAACTTGCAGTCACACTATCGCTAGTAAAACAAAGTATGATGGCATTTGGTGGAATGGAATCTAATGGAGATGCAGGAATGATATTACTTGCATTACAAGAACCAACTTGCAAACCTGCAATAAGAGAAGGCGTTGGCGTTTTAAAGCTACAAGCATTTGTATTGGTATTGATATCTGCATTTTGAGGACCACTACCATTATTTTGCGTTGAAAAGTCAATAGCTAAATTGGAAACTTTAATTCCATTTCCAGAAGTAAGCATGATGTATTCGTTTCTTCCTTCTAGTCCTGTGGCACCACAAGCATCAAGGAAAATGCCTAATGTTTTTACACAATTACCAAAATTGATGGTATCTTTTGGTATTGCATTTCCAGGAATGAAGCCTATGCTGTCACCTTCATTATTATAAGGATTAAAAGTACTGTCTGTGCTTTGATAAATAACAATGTTTGTATTTGCAGG
>JADKZZ010000146.1 GCA_020848475.1 Chitinophagales bacterium
AAAGCTGCCATGATGGTATCACCTTCATTTTTTTTATCGATGCGCATACTTTCAATTATTTTATTCATATCGAAAGTGGAGATATCATGTTTAGGAAAATGTTTTAATAAAACAGTTAGAATTTCGTTTAGTTCATCTGCTGTTAAGCCACATTTTTTTACAGATAAATAGGCTTCGCAAATCATGCCAATAGCAATAGCTTCGCCATGTAACAATGGTGTTGATTCGTGTTCCAAAGAATAAGCCTCGATAGCGTGTCCAATGGTGTGTCCAAAGTTTAGGACTTTCCGCAATCCTTTTTCAAAAGGATCTATTTCGACAACTTTCTTTTTGATAAGTAATGAATGAAAAACAATCTCATCCATATTGCACGATAAAATATCATATTGCTTGTAAATATTCCATTGTGCGTTATCTTGAATGAGTGCATGTTTGAAAATTTCTGCCCAACCATTGATGAATTGTCGCTGTGGCAGCGTATTAAAAAAAACAGATGAGATAAAAACAGCTTTTGGATTTTGGAATAGACCAATAAGGTTTTTTCCATATTTAAAATCGATGCCAAGTTTGCCTCCGATAGAGGAATCGACTTGTGACAATAAAGTAGTTGGGATATTTATAAAATCTACACCACGTTTGTAGCAACTTGCAGCAAAGCCACCCATGTCGCCAATAACACCACCACCTAAGTTGATGATTAATATTTTTCTATCTGCATTTTTTGTGATAAGTTGTTGCCATATTTTTTCGCAAGTGTACAAGTTTTTATTGGTTTCTCCACTTTGCGTTTCGATGATATGTAAGCCAACTATATGCTCACTGATGATAGGCAAACAATGTTGTTTCGTATTTTCATCAACAATGGCAAATAATGCGCTGTAATTTTTTTCTTCGATAAAACGGTATAAAGATTGTAGGCTGTCGTCTAAATAAATTGAATAGTCGTTTAAGGAAATTGTATTCATCACTTTTGTGTCAAAACATCAATAATTAAGGTAAATCTACGATTTTATCAAAACTCCAAACTTCTGCTTTTGCAGCAAACCATGGTTTTACTGTTTTCCAAAATTGAAGGAAGAAGGCAGAATCTCTGTAATTGTTTAAGTCTGTTTCTGTATACCAAATACTATATGTGAAAAAAATATTTGGCTGGTGTATGTCTTGCCATGCCTGTAGCATTGTACAACCTTCTTGAGCACGTATAGTTTCGCAAACTGTTGCGAAATAATTTTTAAATGTCGCTACTTCTTCTTCACGCATTGTAAGTTTTACAATTCTAATAATCATTCAAATAAAATTTGTATAGCATCACCATTCTTTAATCCTAATAAATCAGATGCGTTACCGCCGTTTATACATATTTCTAAATAACCAATGGAGTTAAATCGAGCCAAACTATAAGAGCGCGGAACATCTGAATAGTTTTCTACTACACGATCAATAAAATCTACTTTTCGATAATTGATGCGCATTTGTTTGCTAGTATCAAAGCGTTTGATGTCATCAATATGGATATTAGTGATCACATTGCCAAAATTATCGACATAAATGACGTTCCCAATCAGTCTATTTTCTTCAATAACTGGCAAAAGCGCACGTTTTTCTACATAATTAGAAGTTGCTACACCAATAGAACCAATATTGTTATTAAATGTAATTTCTTTGACCACTCTACAATAGTATTCTTCCAGCGTACGCAGTTTTGCTTGTTTCATGTCTATTTCAACAATTAAATCTGGCTTTTCATCAAATACAAGCGTGAGTAGTCCGTTGTCGGGTGCTATAAAAAAGTAATTTTGATATTTTGCTGCTAATATTTTTTGCGTGCCTAAGCCTTGTTCGAATACTCTAGCAATATGGATAGTACCTTTAGGATAATGTGCATATACATTTTTTAAAAAAAATGCAGCAGTTACAATGTCATAAGGTGGAATAGAATGTGAGATATCCACAATTTTAGCAGATGGGCTCGATGTATATAAATCACCTTTAAATAAGCCAACATAATAGTCTCTTTCTCCAAAATCTGTTAATAACGTTATTACCGCCATTTAAAAATTTATGTTATTTTCAAATTGATAAAAAATTATTGATATCTAGACTACGAATGTAATGCTAAATATCTGGAAACAAAAATATAAAATAATTGAGCGAACTAACGATTAAACTAGAAACTGTTGACCCGGTAGAATTCTTCGGCTTCAACAACAACAAACTGAAAATCCTGAAAAAAGAATTTAACAGGCTTAATATCAGTGCAAGAGGCAACAAAATTATCGTTGCCGGTTCTCAAGAAGATTTGGAAGTCTTTAGCGACAAAGTGCATCAGCTCGTAGAATATCTAGAACGATATGGTAAGATTTCAGATCAGCATCTCGAAGAAATATTACATGGTCGCAATCCATACGAAACTAATTTCCCGCAGTTTCAAGATAATGTACTTGTGTATGGCAACAACGGAACGCTGGTGCGTGCGCGTACTGAAAACCAACAAAAAATGGTCGATCTCTCTGAAGATAATGATATCTTGTTTGCGATGGGACCTGCAGGTACAGGTAAAACATATACAGCCGTTGCCTTAGCAGTGCGTGCATTAAAAAACAAATCTGTAAAAAAAATAATCCTTACTCGTCCAGCAGTGGAAGCAGGCGAGAATTTAGGTTTTTTACCAGGTGATTTGAAAGAAAAAATAGATCCTTACTTGCGACCGCTTTACGATGCATTGGATGATATGATACCAGCAGATAAACTTGCTTATTATATGCAAAATAGAATCATAGAAGTTGCGCCATTGGCCTATATGCGCGGTCGTACTTTAGATAATGCATTTATGATATTAGATGAAGCACAAAACGCAACTACTTTACAGCTTAAAATGTTCTTAACGCGTATCGGTCCATCTGCACAATGTATCATTACAGGTGATATGACACAAATCGATTTGCCTAAAAACCAACAATCAGGCTTGCGTAAAACGATGCAAATTTTAGATGGAATTGAAGGTATTGGCATGATACATTTATCAGCAGATGATGTCGTTCGCCATCGATTAGTAAAAGATATTATCAAAGCATTTGATAAGGATGCTGAGCGAGAACAGCAATTTAAAAATAACAATTAGAAAATAGTTATCACATTTTAAGAGGCAAAGTTTAATTTGCCTCTTTTTTTTCTGCATTATAATGATTTTTAATACTTTGGCTTGCTTTTTGCTGCATTTTTGATTTTTTGAATTCCAAACAATTTTCATTAAATTTAATCAATATTATAAAATAGTAAATAAGTGAATGATGAGCCGATTAATTGTAAACAGACTGGACTATGCACGCATTAAAAAAAGTATTAGCGATGCGAGAGATTTTAAATCGATAAATAAATCAGAATCAGATAAACTGATGAAAGAATTAGATTCTGCTGAAATTGTTGAGCCAGAAGCTGTTCCTTCTAATGTAGTAACGATGAATTCTATCGTGAAACTAAGCTTTTTAAATAACGATAGACAAATTCAATTCCAGATTGTATATCCAGAACAAGCCAATATGAAAGAAAATAAAATTTCAATTTTTTCACCTATTGCAACAGCATTAATTGGCTATAAAGTGAAAGATGAAATTGAATGGATTGTCCCAGCTGGCTTGACTAAAATTAGAATTGACGAAATTATTTATCAGCCAGAAGCAGCAGGCGACTATAATCTGTAATTTAACGACTGTATTTAGTTTCTTTCTAACTTGAATTCAGTATAGAAAATAACATTCATAACACAATAATAAAAGTAATTAAATACTTTTATTGCGTGAATGTTTTAATTTTGTGTATTATAAATCAAATAAAACTTGTATTATGAATACTACAGTAGAAAATGTATTAAATGTAACGCTATTAGAGCCTCGCATGAAACATCCGACTATATTTGCTCGCTTCGACGAATTACTAGAAGGAGAAAGTTTGACTATACACAATGACCATGATCCCAAACCTTTATACTATCAATTGTTAGGCGAACGAGGCAATGTTTTTTCGTGGGAATATCTTGAAAATGGTCCAATTTGGTGGAAGGTACGTATTGGAAAAAACAAAACAGGAGAAGCAGCCGAAACATTAGGAGAGATAGTAACTAAAGACTTGCGTAAGGCACAAATATTCAAAAAATTTGGCCTCGATTTTTGTTGTGGTGGTAAAAAAACAGTAAAAGAAGCTTGTGCAGAAAAAGGTATCGATGTTACTTTGGTAGAAACTGAATTGTTGCAAGCTAGCAGAACTGTTGCTGGACGAGCATTGCCTTATAACGAATGGAGCTTGGATTTTTTAGCAGATTATATCGTGCAAACACATCATGCATTTGTAAAAAATACCTTACCAGATATGAAAATGTATGCCGCTAAAGTTGCAAAAGTTCATGGTGCACAACACTCAGAACTAGCGCGCATTGAGGCATTAGTTGAAGAAATTAGCGCAGAATTTGAATCGCACATGGACAAAGAAGAAAATGTATTATTTCCTTATATAAAAGCTATGGTAATGGCAAAAAATACGCTTTCACCTTTGAAGGCAGCATCATTCGGCTCGGTTAAAAGTCCAATTACAATGATGGAAATGGAGCATGAAAATGCTGGAAAAATAATGGAAGAAATTCGCACCTTGAGCAATGATTATCAATTGCCACAAGATGCTTGCGCCAGCTACGGTCTCTTATATAAATTATTGTCCGATTTCGAAGAGGATTTGCATTTGCATGTTCACTTAGAAAATAATATCTTGTTTCCAAAAGCACAAGAATTAGAAAAAACCTTGCTAGCATAAATGGGAATTTCCTATATAATATCGGTTTATTTACACATATTATTTGCCGCCATTTGGATAGGAGGAATGTTATTTCTACCGCTTGTGCTATTGCCAAGTATTAAACAAGTAAGCAATAAAATCGACATCTTGTATGCCACAGGAATTAAATTTCGGGTGTACGGCTGGATGTCGATTTTTGGTTTGATATTGACTGGTGTATATAATATGTATGCCAAAGGAATACCATTTAGTATTACATACTTGGCCACCGATACATATGGTAAATTATTTGGTACAAAATTGCTATTGTTTTCATGCATGTTAACCATTGTTACGGTTCATGATTTTTATATTGGCAATAAAGCCATCGACCAAATGCGTATTGATAATAGTACAAAATTTCGAATAATTGCACGCTGGTCAGGTCGAATAAACTTGATGCTATCGCTGGCAATTGCCTTCTTAGGTGTTGCCATTTCCAGAGGTGGTTTTTAATGAATTATTTTTTAGCTTTCTTGTATATCTGAAAAAAAAGAAGATGAAAATAAATAAGTCCACAAAGATATCGGCTATTATAGCACATAATAAATCCGCAATTGATGAGATTGCAGCCATCAATCCTCATTTCAAAAAATTACAAAATCCAATACTTCGAAAAATTTTAGCATCGCGAGTTACTATTGAAGATGCAGCAAAAATAGGAAAATGTACAGTCGAAGATTTTTATACTGTTTTATCGAAAATTGGTTTCGAAATTGAGGAAATAAATCAAGCATCAATCAACACGCAAACATCAGATAAACAAGATATAAAACAATTATTAGCCAATAAAAAATTGGTCGCATTAGATGTGCGACAAGAGTTGGAAAATGGCATCGATCCATTTAACTTGATTATGCAGCATATCGGCAAATTACAATCAGATGAAGTGCTTCAGATTATCAATACTTTTGAGCCAACACCGCTTATTGCTATATTGCGTAAAAAAGGATTTATAGCAGTCGTTGAAACAATAAATGAAAACCTTATTCATACCTATTTCTATAAAACAGATACAACATCAAAAGTAGAAACTGTAGATATACAACAGGCATCAGATTTTGACGATGTTCTTCAAAAATATCAACAAAAACTGACAACAATTGATGTGCGCGACTTAGAAATGCCATTGCCTATGCACACTATTTTATCGGCTTTAGATCATTTAGCAAGTGATAGTGCTTTATTTGTTTATCATAAACGCATTCCTGTTTTTTTGTTGCCAGAACTTGCCGATAGAAAATTTGAATATCGCGTTAAAGAAATAAGTGCAAATGAAGTACATTTACTAATCTTTAAAGCTTAGCATGTTTGTTGCACAAGGAAATACTACGCTTGCAAAAACTACATCTTATAAAATCGTATTGCCATTTTATTTGTATGCGGCCGTCTCGTTTTTGTTGGCTACTGTTTTACTTGTTTTCTCATCAGCACAATTTTTAATACACTATTTTCATCCAACTATATTAGCAATTACACACACAATGGCATTAGGCTGGGCAACGATGATTATCATTGGTGCTTGCCATCAGTTGGTGCCTGTATTGATTGAAGGCGAGCTATATGGCAACAAGCTTGCTTATGCTACGTTTGTTTTGATGGCTATCGGTATTCCACTATTAGTACATGGATTTTATGTATTCAATGTAGGTGTTTTCACACAAGGTGGAGGCTTGTTAATCATATTTGCTTTGCTATTATTTTTATATAATATCGGAAAAAGTATTACGCAAAGTAAGCATGAAAATATACATGCCATTTTTGTATTTACTGCCATCATTTGGCTATTACTTACTGCTATATTAGGTTGGATTTTACTTTTTAATTTTACAACAATGGTGCTGCCATACGATTCCTTGCATTACTTGAGCTTGCATGCACATATCGGAATTGCAGGTTGGTTTTTATTACTAATCATTGGCGTTGCATCACGTTTAATTCCAATGTTTCTTATTTCAAAGTATAATAATACCAACTTACTTTGGTGGATTTATGCTTGCATAAATCTTGGCTTGCTACTTTTTGGAGTTTTATTTTTTTTAACTGCTAAGTTGATTTATTACGCTTTTCCAATTTTTATGGTTTCCAGTGGCATATTTATTTTTATGTTTTATTGCTTGCGTGCTTATCAACAAAGAATACGGAAACAAGTAGATGCACAAATGAAACTTTCCGTTTTTTCTGTTATGATAATGGCTATGCCAATTGTATTTATAATTTTACTACTATTGTTAATGACCTATTCAAATGTAAATCAAATAAGATTGGTAACGGCTTATGGTTTTGTATTGTTCTTTGTTTGGATAACATCTATTATCCTTGGAATGACATTTAAGACATTACCATTTATCGTATGGAATAAAGTATATCACCATCGTGCTCGAATTGGTAAAACACCAAATCCGAAAGACTTATTTGATGATAATATTTTTAAATTAATGAGTGTTTGCTATTTAATTGCGAGCGTGTTATTGCTGAGTGGAATTTTGTTGTCAAACGTAATTTTGATTTCATGCGGTGCAGTCGGACTACTTTGCACCGCAATACTATATAATTATAATGTCTTTATTCTATTAAAACATAAACCTGTATAATATGCATATTGAAACAAACAATGAAAACTTGAGTGCCATTGCTTTAGAAGGTTTGAAAGCGGTAATTGATCCAGAAATTGGTTTAAATGTAGTGGACTTAGGATTGATATATAGTTTACTGTTTGATGAAACTGCAAAACGCATAAATTGTGTGATGACATTGACCAGCCAATTTTGCCCGATGGGTGAGTCAATTATTGAAGATGTTAATAATTCCTTGCAAAGTTCTTTTGATTCTTACGGAATTGATGTAAATTTAACGTATGAGCCAGCATGGAATGCAGATATGATTTCAGAAGAAGGCCAATTATTTTTAGGTAGATAAGGATATATGCTAAGTTTAACATGTAAAGCAGCAATAAAAGCGGTCGTTTGTTTAGGTTCTAATAAAGAATCACACAAGAAATTGAGCATTCGCGAGATTGCACAACAAATAGATGAGAATGAACATACCGTTGGAAAACTATTGCAAAAGCTGGTAAAAGACAAGATAATAAACAGCACCAAAGGTCCAAATGGTGGTTTTTTTATAAGCGAAAATCAAGTGCATTTGCCTGTTATCAAAGTAATTGAATCTATTGATGGTATGCGTGTTTTTAAGGAATGTGGACTTGGTTTAGACCATTGCTCTGATGATAGACCTTGCCCAATGCACGAAGATTTTAAGCCTATCCGTGATATGTTTACACAAATGTGTAGCAAGAAAAAAATCATTGATATGTATGAGCCTGTTAATAATGGATTAGTATATTTATTAGGTTGATTGAGTTGTATTTCAAACCTTATTTTCCTTTTCCTTTCCACAATATAATGACAGTATAAATCATAATCTTTATATCCATTTGTAAGGAAATATTTTCTATGTATAGCAAGTCATAACGCATGCGTTGTAACATTTCCGTAAGGTTCGATGCATAGCCAAATTTTACCATACCTAATGAGGTGATACCAGGCTTAACACGTTGTAATAATTGGTATTGTGGTGCGGTTTGGATAATTTGATCAATGAAAAACTGACGTTCAGGTCTTGGGCCAACCAAGCTCATGTCGCCGATAAGCACATTCCAAAGTTGTGGCAATTCGTCGATTCTATATTTTCGCATAATGCGACCAAATGGCGTGATGCGTTCATCGTGTTCAGATGATAAGCGCGGTGTGCCATTTTCGGCATCTTCTACCATCGAGCGAAACTTGATAATTCGAAATATGTTGCCATTTAATCCTACTCTTTCTTGCATAAAAAAGATGTTTCCTTTGGAGGAAAGTTTTACGCGAATAGCAATAAACACTAAAAATGGCAGCAGAAAAAATAATCCTAGAAATGAAAGTGTGATATCAGCGGCTCGCTTGCTAGTTTTTTCCCAAGGTTTTAATAGCGTTGTCGGAATTTCTAATAATGGCGAGCCAAAGACGCTTGTGGTTTTAAATTTTCCAGATAAAATATCCAATTCATCGGGCAATAATTGTACACTAATTCCTTGATTCAAAAAATGAAATATGATTTTTTCAAAATGCTGTGCCGATGTTGTGCCAAATGCTAATATGACATTTTCAAAGTCTTTCTTTTTTGGCGTGATACTGTCAAGATTAGCATTGTCAATGATAATTTTTTCTAGAATTTTATAAGGTAATTTTACTTTTGAATGCTCAATTTCTTGCTCAATCTTCTGACAATTTTCAAAATTACCAATTAATAATGTCGGTATAGTAAGCCTTCCATTGCTAATGCGATTTTTCACTATTCCTAAAATGAGTAAACGCAATAAAATGGTAGTGAAAAAATGAAAAGCTAAAAAACCTACAAACAACCAATAATAATCATTGTATTTTTTAATAAAATCATTTAACATTAAACTGAAAAACAACAATATTCCTCCAATTAAAGTTTGTTTAGCTGTTTGTTGAATCTCATGTAATCTTGATTTTTTTAATAAACTTGTATAGGTGTTGTCATAAAAATAATAGATTAGCCAGCAAATCGGAATAAGCATTAAGCCATGGATAATTTTTTCATCTTGTAGTATTCTCGAAATGGAATGTGTAACATTTTCTATTTGTAGCTTTCTAAAAATAAAAAAACATAACCACGATAAAAGTGCAGCTAAATAATCGCCGATAATGTAATAAACAATACCTTTATTTGCCGTTTTGTGCATAAACAAAAGTACAAATATTACGTAAGTAATCTATTTTAAAAACAGAAATAAAAAGTAAGCTATTATTGTGCTATTGACTATGGCTTTTCTATGGCATACCAAACGCCAAAGAAATGCATGATGCTACCTGCTAATACAAATAAATGCCAAACTGCATGATGGTAAGTGAATTTTTTCCAAGCATAAAAAATCACACCTAATAGATAGGCAATTCCACCAAGCAGAATAAAGAGCAATACTTTGTCTGGTGTAAATTTCATAATTGTATTTATCTGAAATAAACCCATGCAGCCCATTACCACATATATTATGGTAGAAATCGTATCGTATTTGCCAGTTAGAAAAATCTTTTTTATGGTACCAATTAATACAACAGACCATAAAATAATAATGAACCACATAATTTTATTAAATGGAATTGTTTGCATTAATAATGCAGTATAGGTGCCAGCAATTAAGTAGTAAATACTGATGTGGTCGGCAATACGCAAAATATATTTGGCTCTCTCGTTTGTGAGTGAGTGATAAATTGTAGATGATAAATAAACAGCTACCAAACCAATCGCAAAGAAAATTAAACCGACTAATTTATAATTGACATCATAGTGCGATGCTTTTATAAAAAGTAATGGCAATAAGGTGGCAAATGTAACAAACCCAATTCCATGTGTAATTGCATTTGCGATTTCTTTTTTTATTTCGATTTTCATGGTAAATTTAGCTTCTATAAAATTAAGGCAAAATGTCGATAAAGCCCAACAAAAAATTGCTTATACCTGTTATCCTATCTTTATTTGTAGGTATATTTTTTGTTGCATGCTATCCACTTTCTACGGGTGCTATTCACTGGCGCATTAAGTTTGATAAAGAAAAAATTGCCCAAAAAAAAGCATACCTTACTGATACTATATTGGTAAATGAAAAACAACCTAATATCGTGCTTATTGTTGCTGACGACCTTGGATTGAACGATGTTAGCTGTTATGCTAATTCGACGGTGCAGACACCAAATATTGATGCCTTAGCAAATGAAGGCGTGAAATGTGTTGAAGGATATGTCACCTCAGCCGTTTGTGCGCCATCGCGCTGTGGCATTCTTACTGGTCGATATCAGCAACGCTGCGGTTTTGAAACACAAGAAACAGAATATTACCCAACTAATATTATCGAGTATCTAACAGGGCGATATATTTCCGAAAAAGATACAAATTGGGTCGTTGCCACCAAGCCTCGTTATCCGCGCGAATGGCAAATAGCCAAACAAGGCGTGCCACCAACAGAAATTACATTAGCAGAATTACTCAAAAAAGCAAACTACAGCACCGCAATCATCGGTAAATGGCACTTAGGCAAAAATCCAAAATTAAATATTCCTTCTGTTCGTGGATTTGATTACCAATACGGTTGTTATGGCGCATTTACTATGTATGTAGATAATCAAATTCAAGAAGATATTGTCAACTACAGACGTCAATCTTTTTCTGCAAAATATCAATGGGACATGGCTCGACGCGATGATGCAATGATTTATCAAAATAATAAAAAAATAAAACACGAAAAACAATATTTGACAGATGCTATCAGAGATAGGTCGATACAGTTTATTGAAAACAATAAGCAAAATCCTTTCTTTTTATACATTCCTTTTACGGCACCACACGAGCCCTACCAAGCGCCACTAGATTTATATGTGAAAGAATTTGAGCATGTAAAAGACAAAAAGAAAGCCGTCTATAATGCGATTATTCGCTCTATGGATAATGCTATCGGTGCCATTCATCAGAAAATCAAAGATGCTGGTTTAGACGACAATACATTAATTATCTTTTTGAGTGATAATGGCTCCGCATCGTATTCAGGCATTACAAGTAATGAACCATTGAAAGGCGGTAAGCTTACACCTTATGAAGGCGGTTTAAATATTCCATTTATTTTTAAATGGAAAAATCATTTGCCAGAAAATGTGGTTTATCGAAAACCAATTATTTCCTTGGATATCTTTTCAACGGTAGCTGCTGTTTCCAATATTGCATTGCCAAAAGATAGAGTGTATGATGGTGTTAATCTGATGCCATTTTTTAAACAAGAAACAGACACAGCTCCACATGATAAATTATACTGGCGCACTGATCATGTTCATGCAATCAGAAAAGGAGATTATAAATTGATTTATAGCACACGCGACAAATGGAAAGAATTATATAATTTAAAAGAAGACAAAGGAGAACGTAATAACTTATTCTTTAGCATGCCTGAAAAAGCAGCTGATTTAGAAAATGATTTGATGGAATGGGAAAAAACATTGCCAGTAAAACCTATGTGGCCACGCATCATGGACTACCGCTTTATGATAGATGGTAAATCGTATTTATTTCCTGCTTAATATCGATGGA
>JADKZZ010000147.1 GCA_020848475.1 Chitinophagales bacterium
AACAAATCGGCGAGGTTAAAAAAGCATTAAATATTTATGAAACTGGAATTTCGTTAGCAATAGAACAGAATAATACACATACATTAAGTGAATTAAGGAATGCAAAAATGAATTTGGAAATTGAATTATCATAAATTGTTATAATTTATATATCTAAATCAGATAGGCGAAAAGTACCGAGCAAGAAAAATATTAAAACATGTTGTCTAGATTAATTTGCAAAAAATTAAAATCATTTTTATTATCGTATTTTTGAAACATGTTACAACATATTCAAGAAAATATCACACACAATAATCTCGCAAATACTGGCACATCCATCTTGGTGGCTTGTAGTGGTGGCATTGATTCAATGGTGCTTTGTGATGTTTTACTACGATTGAATTTCAAAATTGCAATTGCGCATTGCAATTTCCAATTACGTGGAGAAGAAAGTAATGCTGACGAAAAATTTGTTGCACAATTTGCAAAACAACATCAACTTGAATTTCATTCGATAAAATTTGACACAACTAGTTATAAAAAAAATAATGCTATTTCAACGCAAATGGCTGCTCGCGAATTGCGATACAATTGGTTTGAACAGATAAGAAAAGAATATAAATATCATAGCATAGCTACAGCACACCATTTAGATGATCAAGTAGAAACACTCCTATTGAACATCGCAAAAGGTACAGGAATAAAGGGTTTAACAGGCATTCCTGCAAAAAATGGGTATATTATTCGACCGCTTTTGAAAATTAGCAAACAAGAAATATTGGATTATGCAACATTAAACAAAATTGCATTTCGGGAAGACAGTTCAAATGCTAGCGATGATTATCAGCGCAATTTAATTCGTCACCATATTACGCCATATTTAGCAAAAATAAATCCAGCGTTTTACAATTCCATTGATGAGTTTATTGGAAGAATGAATGATTATCAAACATTGACAAATCAACAGATTGAAAGCATAAAAAAGAAATGTGTAAGTGAGAAAAATGGAAATATAGAAATAAAATTAGGCTATATAAAAGCACACATTGCAGGTGCTACTATCTTATTTCATCTAATTAAAGAATTCGGATTTAATATTGATGTCGTCCAAAATATATTAAAAGTAAAAGAAAGCGGTAAGCAATTTTTTTCAGAGACACATAGAATTATTATAGATAGAAAAAGCTTGTTTATTGCGGCAGAAAAATCAGAAAGAGAAAGCATTATTATATTAGAAAAAATTCCATCGCAAATTATTTTCAATAATTATAAGATTCAATGTACAACAATTCCAATACAAGAAGTTAACATAAAAACGTCAAATCGATATGCATACTTTGATGCTGACAAAATTGAATTACCTTTAATAATTCGCTATGCAAAAGAAGCTGATTATTTTTATCCATTAGGATTAAGCAAGCCCAAAACACCAGGGAAAGCAGGCAAAAAAAAGCTCTCTAAATATTTCAAAGACGAAAAATTCACATTACTCGAAAAAGAAAATACGCCTATTATATTTTCAGGCGAGAAAGTAATTTATTTAGTCAAGCACAGAATTGATGACAGATTCAAAATTTCTGAAAAGACTAAAAATGTTTTAAAAATGGTCATTATCGACGATTCTATCTAATACACTTAGTACATCATCAAGCAATGTACATTATTACTTTTTAAAACATTCAAAAGCAATATCTAATATTTCACACTGAATAAAAATGTGTAAATTAGATTATGCAAATATTTAACTACGGTATTGATACATTAAGTGTTGCAAAAGCTTTAGCATTAGCAAATGGTAACGCAAAAGGAGTTATAAATGATGCTGCTAAAGAGAAAATCAAAACATCACAGCAAAACGTACAGCAAATTGTAGAAAACCACGATACGGTGTACGGAATCAATACAGGTTTCGGAATTTTATCCAACAAAAAAATATCTGAAGAAGATACACAAACATTGCAATATAAAATTTTGCAATCACATAGTGTTGGAGTTGGAAATGCCATTCCTAATCACATTGCAAAGTTAATGCTTATCACAAAATTACAATCTTTAGCACAAGGATTTTCTGGTGTTCAACTAAGTACTTTAGAAAGAATTTTATGGCACATCGATAATGATATCATTCCAATTGTACCAGAAAAAGGCAGTGTCGGCGCATCTGGTGATTTGGCACCACTATCGCATTTATTTTTACCTCTAATTGGCTTAGGTGAAGTAATGTATAAAGGAAAAACTGTTAAAACGTCAATGCTTTTAAAACAAGAAAATCTTAGCCCAATTACACTAGGCCCAAAAGAAGGTTTGGCATTAATTAATGGTACTCAATTTATTTTATCATTTGCCGTCGCAGCAATTCAGCGCATGCATAATTGCCTCGAAGTTGCCGATATTATTGGTGCAATGAGCTTAGAAGCTTTGCAAGGCACCAAAGCACCATTTGATGAACGTTTACATCAACTACGACCTTTTAAAGGAAATCAATTAGTAGCACAACGTTTGCGTTTGTTATTACATAATTCTGAAATTATGCAAAACCATGAAGATTGCGAGCGTGTGCAAGATCCATATAGTTTGCGTTGTATGCCGCAAGTTCACGGTGCATCTAGAAATGCATGGTTACATTTAAAAGAGTTGACTGAAATCGAGTTAAATGCTGTTACCGATAATCCGATTATTTTCAACGCAGATGATACCATAAGCGGTGGAAATTTTCATGGTCAACCATTGGCTTTACCTTTAGACTATGCTTGTTTTGCTGCGGCTGAATTGGGAAATATTTCTGACAGAAGATGCTACTTGCTCCTCGAAGGAAAATTTGGATTACCTATGTTGTTGATGAAAGAAGTAGGTCTAAATTCAGGTTTCATGATTCCGCAATATACTACAGCAGCATTAGTCACGGAAAATAAAACACTATGTTTTCCGGCAAGTGCTGATAGTATTCCAACATCATTAGGGCAAGAAGACCATGTAAGCATGGGCAGTATAAGTGGCAGAAAATTATATCAGATTTTAGATAATTTAGAATATATTTTAGCAATCGAATTAATGAGTGCTTGTCAAGCAATAGAATTTAGAAGTCCATTGAAAAGCTCAATATTGTTAGAAGCAGCGCATGATTTTGTACGACAATCAGTTTCTTTCGCCAATGAAGACAGAATTTTTGCTGACGACATCAATCAAATTAAAAAAATAATTTCCGATTTTTCCTTTATGAATCACATTGAAAAAAATGCTGGATTGAATAAAGGATTTGAAGAATTTGAATTGTAAAATGTATAGCTTTTTAGTACTCATTTTCTGTTTATACTTTAGCTTTAAAAATTAAAACTATAAAATTATAAATATGCAACTCCAAAATTTCCTTCAACAATACGCAACACATCCATCATATAAAGCACCACGTGGAAATATACTTCATGCTAAATCTTGGCAAACAGAAGCACCACTGCGAATGCTACTAAATAATTTAGATTTCGAAGTTGCTGAAAATCCAGCGGAATTAGTTGTGTATGGTGGTATTGGACAAGCAGCTCGCAATGTAGAAGCATTAAATAAAATCATTAAACTTTTGTTAGAATTAGATGAGAATCATTCTTTGTTAATACAAAGTGGCAAACCTGTTGGCATCGTGCGCACACATCCACAAGCACCACGTGTGTTGATTGCCAATTCTAATTTAGTACCTAAATGGGCAACCTGGGAACATTTCTATGAATTGCGTGAAAAAGGTTTGATGATGTATGGGCAAATGACTGCTGGTTCTTGGATTTATATTGGTTCTCAAGGAATTGTTCAAGGTACCTATGAAACATTTGTAGAGTGTGGTCGGCAACATTTTGCTGGGAATTTGAAAGGAAAATTATTAGTCAGTTCAGGCATAGGCGGCATGGGTGGCGCACAACCATTAGCTGCCGTGATGGCTGGTGCTACTTATCTTGGTGCTGATATCAATAAAGCTAGTATCCAAAAAAGATTAGATACAAAGTACATAGATTTTATGTACGACAACTATGAGGAAGCACGTAATCATGCTATTTGTGCAAGAGATAAAGGGGAAGCTATTTCTATTGGTGTGGTAATGGATGCAGGCGATTTGTTACAGCATTTATTAGACGACAATATTATACCAGATATTTTATCAGACCAAACATCTGCTCATGATCCATTGAATGGCTATGTTCCGCACGATATTTCTTTTGATGAAGCATTAGAGTTGCGCAAAACCAATCCAACATTATATAAGCAAAAAGCAATTAAAAGTATGGCACTCCACGTGCAATTGATGTTGGATATGCAAAAACGTGGCGCTATAACTTTCGATTATGGCAATAATATCCGTGCGTTTGCACAAGAAGGAGGTGTGCAAAATGCATTTGATTTTCCAGGATTTACACCAGCATATATTCGTCCATTATTTTGCGAAGGCAAAGGTCCTTTTCGTTGGGTAGCATTAAGTGGCGATCCACAAGATATATACACAACAGATCAAGCGTTAATGGAATTATTTCCGGAAAACAAAGCAATGATAAACTGGCTACAACAGGCACAACAGCGCATTTCATTTCAAGGCTTACCTGCTAGAATTTGCTGGTTAGGATTAGGCGAACGAGAAAAAGCTGGTTTGTTGTTTAATGACTTAGTGCGCTCTGGAAAAGTGAAAGCTCCGATTGTTATTGGACGCGACCATTTAGATTGTGGTAGTGTAGCATCGCCGAATAGAGAAACAGAAGCGATGAAGGACGGTAGTGATGCTGTTAGCGATTGGGCATTGTTAAATTTATTGAGCAATGCAAGTGGTGGCGCCACTTGGGTGAGTTTTCATCATGGTGGTGGTGTCGGAATAGGATATTCACAACACGCTGGAATGGTTGTTTTAGCTGATGGCACTGAACGTGCAGATGAATGTTTAAGACGTGTTTTATTTAACGATCCTGCGATGGGAATTTTTAGACATGCAGATGCTGGATATGAAATTGCTCAAAATATTGGAGAAAAACATGGAATAATAATTTAGAAAAACTTGACAAACTAAGACAAAAGTATTAAATTTGTGGACAAAAGTCTTAGGAATGGCAAAATACAAATCTAACCATAAAGAACCTTTATTGCTAAATGAACCACTCATGGTATATGGTGCAAAAGCAATCGATGTAACTCAATTTTTTCAAAATACATATACAGTAAATAACACCATAGAAAAAGGAGTTAGTATCACGCTTTTTGACGACATACAAAGATTAGTTCAATTTTCAGAAGAGAAGTTAGCTGATATTTTATCACTTTCCACAAAATCTATACAACGATATCGAAAAGAAAAAGGCTTTCGTTTTAAACCTATACATTCAGAAAAATTGATTGAATTAGCAGAGGTTGCTACGTTTGGATTACAAGTTTTTGACTCTAAAGACCAATTTCATGCATGGCTAGATACGCCAAGCTTTGCACTGGCTAATAATAAACCAGCTGATTTACTCCATAATTCTTACGGAATTAAATTAGTCATGGAAGAACTTAATCGCATTGAACACGGCATTTTTATATAAATAGCATTCATGCTTGTATTTCGATTAGTAAAACAACAATACAGCAAAGTACTATCAGGAAAAGGTGCTGCTATATTTGGTGAGCGATGGAATTCCAAAGGAATGGAATTGATTTACACTGCCGAAAATCGTTCGCTGGCAATGGCAGAAGTAGCAGTACATTTCAGTTTGGCTACAATGCCTTCTTCCTATAATATGTTAAGCATTTTTATACCAGACAATTTAACTATTAAAGAAATAAAAACAATTGAGCTTCCAGACGACTGGAATACTTTTCCGCATGCAAAGTCCACACAAAACATTGGGGACAACTTCATCTTAGAAAATAAATTTGTAACACTTAAAGTACCTTCTGTAGTAACTAAAGGCGATTTCAATATTTTAATAAATCCACATCATAAAGATTTTAAAAAAATAAAAATCAAATCTTCTGAACCTTTTCTATTCGACAGACGTATATTTAGATAATCATTATGCTCATTACCAATATAAAATACTTGTTCAATGTTCGTGAAGCAACACATTTATTGCGTGGGCATGCATTAGCGGAATTACCAACATTAGAAAATGCATTTTTAAAAATTAAAGATGGCTACATTGAGGATTATGGCTCGATACATACACTTGAAGAGGAAGATTTTAAACAAGAAATTTACGATGCAAAACAATCATCAATCTTACCATGTTGGTGCGACAGCCATACACATCTTGTTTTTGCTGCTACTCGTGAAAATGAATTTATCGATAAAATAAAAGGAATGAGCTATGCAGAAATTGCTGCTAAAGGTGGTGGCATTTTAAACTCTGCAAAAAAAATAAATGAAACGCCAGAAGATACATTATACTTACATGCGCAAGCACGATTAGCTGAGCTCATACAGCTTGGCACTGGTGCAATAGAAATAAAAAGTGGCTATGGTTTAAGTGTAGAAGGCGAATTAAAAATACTACGCGTAATAAA
>JADKZZ010000148.1 GCA_020848475.1 Chitinophagales bacterium
CGGCGATGTAGTAAAATAAGACAAACACTTATACCAAACGGCGTAAAGCGGTCCCCAATTTCTATTCATCTTTTCAAATAATGCTAATCCAAATTGAATGTATGCCGCTTCGTCGGCAAATTGAATGTCCATGTATTGCTGCATGTGATAGTACAATTTGACGCCAGCAGCCAATAAAATAAAAATAGACAAGGCTATTTGATATCTATTTTTTTCAATAGGTTTTTCTTGTGTTGTAGTCAATAATTGAAGTATATGTTGCTTGATGTAAAACACAAAAAGAGATTTTATTTTTTTTGTAAAATATAGATGGCACACTCATTATACACACGTTTTTTTTCAAAACCAAAGTTTTCGTAGTGTAACAAAAATTGTTGCCAGGTACTGTCTTTTTTAAGATATGGATTTTTCAAAATATTTTCATTCACCAATACAATATCGATGTTAAATTGTTTTCTGATATGGTCGAACTGCATTCCATCTTTAAAATCATATTCTACACTGTAATCGCTATAATTGTCTGGTAGCATATAGGAAAGATTGAGAATGTCAGAAAAAATAATATGCTTGGTACTGTCATCTTTATTGAAGTGTTGTATGTATTTTTGTCCGCACATATTTCCTAAATCATGATTATCTCTAAAAAAGCGATATTCGTCTGCCTTTGGAGAAATCAAGAATAATACTATGAATACAGGCACTATAGAAAGTATTGGCAATTTTATTTTATTGGCAATTTGCGTTAAGAAAAATGCGAGTATATATATCAGCAGAAATAGGTGACATAAGATATAATGCATTCTCGGAAAAATTAAAACACTTGTCATCATGCTGGGCAATCCGATAATAGCAATTGCGATAAATTGCCATTTATAATTTTTTATACTATTCCAAATGGCAATACGAAATGGCTTATATAATATGCCACCAATGATGATGATCCAAATGAACACACAAATACCTATGAAAATTTTATGTTTGCCAATCAACCTAATTGGAAATAACAAGCTGCCTAAAACGCTAGTGATGCTTAATAAATAATTGGGAATATTGTAAGTGATATTTTTTAAAACAGCTAAAGGATACGTTTTTACGATGCAGGAAAAAGAGTCGCACAAAGGAAAAACTTTATTGGCATATACGCGCCAACCAGCCATGGCATCTACGGTTTTGTCGTGGTGCAAGAATTCATTTACTGCCACGTGTTGGCAAAAAGCGATGTACATTCTGTCCACATTTCCTCTGTAAAAAGAGGCAGGCGAACCAAATACGAGTTGAAAGAAAATCAATAATATAATTGCAATAAACACCATTATTCGTATTTGGCTAAATGCTGTTTTGTTTTTATACCAAACGAATAATGCAAGCGCATATACAGCAAAAGAAAATGGTCGAATTTCAGGTCGTGCATAAGCGGCAACAATAGAAATAGCAGCGAATAAAAACAATTTGGTGGTGCCCTCTTTTAAGAAAGAGGAAATGTATAAACCAATTAAAATGCAAATGAACACGAAATGCGAAACTCGTGGCCAAGTTTCGATATTGATTTCTGATAGGAAAAATAAACTTGATATCGCAAAAGCAACGACTAAATTGATATTATAGCGCACCAATACGACAAATAAGAGTATTGTAGCTAGTATGGCAGTCAGCTTGTAATTAAGATAGTATAATTCTATTTTTGAATAGACGAAGTAGGAGAGTGCTTTGTACCAAATGTTATAGCTTGGACCCCAATCTTTGTGTATTGTGTCAAATAATGCAGTGCCGTTGCGCAGATATTCGGCCTCGTCCGCAGCTAAAATATCCATCACTGCCGCTAAATTGGCTTGCCATTTATAGCCTAAGAAAAGCAAAAATAAGATGCATAAAACATAGGTACACTTATACAATACGCTTTGTTTGTCCTCGTCGATTTGGCTTTTCCATGAATGCATCTAAAAAGAAAATTTAGCTTTGAAATTGGCTTTTCTCTACGATAAAGATACGCTTAATTACTTGTTTTCTTTTTTAAATATTTTTCTATCCATTAATTTATGAATAGGTCGTTCAAAGAATTTGAAAATGATGCCAGCAAAGAAATAATCCATTACCAAAAATGAAAATAATCCAATAACATCTGCGATGACGCCAGGTAAAAACTTACGCAAAATACCTGCAACGAGAAACATACCAATTAGAATAAACAAGAATTGGAAAATATACATACTTAATGACAATGCACCGGTACGCATGAGTACTGGATGCAAGAGCAGCTTAAATTTCTCTGGGAAATTTATGATGCATGCAAACAAGATGAAAATAAAAAATGCAACGGTAGAGTCGATTACTTGAATGCCATAAAATGGAATCACATAAATATCTTCCCTTATAGTAGTGCGTAATAATTCTCCGGTGTCTATGCTAATTAAATAAGCTCTGTAAAATGCCCAGCCATAGCACAAGACGGCTGCAAAAATAAGTGCGATAAATAGTTTTTTTGATTTTTTAAAATCATACAAGCAAAGTATAAAACCATAAAAAACGGTGTCTAATTGCATTAAAGGAATTTTTTCAAAAATGTATTCTCGGCTCAAGTCGTCGCCAGGAATGCTAAGTAAATATTGCCATGCAATAAATCGGAAAATAACCATGGCGATTGCTCCAGCCACAGAAATCTTTAACAATAATGCTCTGTCGCGAACGAAGGCGATAAATAAAAAGATGATGATGCAAAGTTGCAAGTCAAATGAAATATACCAAAGATGCGGATAGGTTGTTGGTGATTCTGGAATGTATTTATGTAATACAAAAAGATTATAAACTTCTCTAAAGTTGTAAGTGTAAGTAAATAATCCAATGCCAAATTGTTTTAATTCTCTGAATGTATCTACTTGAGCAGCGTCTAACTTGAAAACCAGCATTAATACCAATGCGATGAGCAGCATAACAAAAATGTACAGATAATAGACTGGTAAAATTTTTAATATTCTTTTTAGTACAAAATCTTTAAATGTTTTCCATGCGTTTATGTTTTTATCTTCAAATTTTTTAAACAAGCCAACACTGACAAAATATGCCGACAACAAAAAGAATGAATGCGTACCTGTATAACCTAATACGCTTGGAAGATTATATTTTTTAAGTCGATAATGTATCATAAAAATTAAAATGGCAGCCACACCGCGCCAGCCAGCCAAATAATACATCGGATTGCTTTTGTCTATTTTTTGATCTTCAGCCATGTGTTGGTTTTACTCGTTATAAATCGAATTTGAATGACAAAAA
>JADKZZ010000149.1 GCA_020848475.1 Chitinophagales bacterium
CTGATGACAGGTTCGAATTGCGGAACAGCAATGTAGCCTTTTAATGGCGTAATGAGTTTAAAATCTGGTGTAAGCACGCAAAATGTTGGATAGGAAAGTTCATTTTGCATAAAATAGGCAGCCAATTCGTGATATCCTTTTCTGCCGCTTGGTACAAAATTCCATTTTCTGTCTAAGAAAGTAATAGTATCGCTTCTTTCTGCATCAAATTTTACACTATAAAAGTATTTGTTCATGATTTGTGCCACCGTAGGGTCGTCGAATGTGTTTCTGTCCATCACCTTACACCAACCACACCAAGAGGTGTAAAAATCGATGAAAATATTCTTTGGATTTTTTTCATTTAGCTTTACCATTTCGTCCCAAGTCAGCCATTTCACTTTTTCACCCTCAGTAGAAACATTAGCTGTAGATGACTTAGTTGTTGGTCCACCAGGTCCACTAGCAAAGCTAGACATACTGATAATGCTAAATAAGAGTATTAATTGTATTCTCATAAAAATTGCTAAGTTTATTTATTGACCAGATTGATATTGTTGAAAATCCATTGTTTTATAGCTTCCACTTTTAAAATAATTCAACACTATGCTTAATGTTTCAACATCTTTAAAGCCAGGAAATGCTTGTAATTTATTGCCATTTTCGTCTAAGACAACAATAGTAGGATACCCTAATTTGTTTCCTACACTACCTAAGTCTAATGCTAATTGATTAGCACCACGTGCGCCAGTTTTTACAAAATTATATGTCTTACCATTAAAGTTAATAGGAGCCGTTGTTTCTGCATTAAATTTTGCAGCTGTTAAATTTTCATTCATTAGTGCAATAATGCCAGCATCTTGATAGGTGTTTTCTTCCATTTTTTTGCACCAACCACACCAATCTGTATAAAGGTTGATAAGAATAAATTTCTTTTTGCTAATTTTATTTTGAGGAATCGCTTGTTCAATATTTGTCCATGCAATTTGATTGTCAACAACAACAGCAGCTTCATTTTTTGCATATAAAATACTGATAAAACAAAACGATAAGACCATTAATACTAACAACTTGAAGTTTAATTTTTTCATGATTATTTTTGTTATATTCACCAATGTTACAAATTTAATACCAATTATAGGAATCGGTAAATTTAAATAATTCAGCGTGGAAAGAAAAATAATTGTTGCAGTTTCAGGCGCAAGTGGTTCAATTTACACTAAAGTGCTGTTTGATAAGTTGTTACATATTAAACAACAAGTGTCCAAAGTAGGTGTGGTGATGTCAGATAATGCAAAAGATGTGTGGAAATTTGAATTGGGAAATGAAGATTATACATCTTACCCTTTTGATTTTTATGCCAAAAACGATTTTATGGCGCCATTTGCTTCCGGTTCTGCAAAATATGACACAATGATTGTTTGTCCATGTTCCATGGGCACTTTAGGCAGAATTGCTGGTGGTATCTCCAATGATTTAACTACTCGTGCAGCTGATGTTATGCTGAAAGAAAGAAGAAAATTAATACTCGTTACTCGAGAAACACCCTTGCACCTTATTCATATCAATAACATGAAAATTGTGACGGAAAGTGGTGGCATTATCTGCCCTGCAACACCTAGTTTTTATAGCCTTCCCAATTCTTTTGAACAATTAGCAGCGACGGTGATTGATCGTGTTATTGATTTGTGTGGCTTTGAAAATAATAGCTATCGCTGGCGAGAATGATTTCTTTAAATTTATTTTTTTCTGATTTCGAAATAATCGGTAAAGCTTGTTTTTCGATAATTTTCTTTGATAAACTTTATGATAGGATAGCTTAATCCTTCATTTTCTTGTGGTAAAAAACCATCTTTTAAAAGTGCGGTTTGAAAAATAGGAATGGCAAATACAAGAGCAGTGTCATTCTTTATTTTAGAAGTAACTTTTCCCAATATTTTCTCGTTTGGAATTTCCGTTTTATTAGGCCATTCTGTCAATATTTTTGATTGATGTGAATGCAATATATTACATGCTGTAAAGTCTGGAACAATTACTAGATTTTGTGTCGTTTTTTTAAGTGAGTCTAATTCCAAAAGTACGCTATAAGTATTTTTATTAGTGTAAATTCCATGTGCACCTTCAACGAGATTATCTAATTTGTAATGAAGATATTTTTTTGGCATATCTCTATAAATATTGTTTGTGCGAACAAAGTAAAATATTGAAATTCCTACCAATAAAAACAGCAATAAAATCTTGTTTTGAATTCTGTTTTTTAAAGAATTGAAATGTACGAAAATAAGGATTGATATCATACCACCAGCAAATAATGCAGGAGAATTATAACCAACTGAAATGGACACAGACCAAGCGATTGTTAAAGCAATAAACGGTAGAATACTATTTTCTTGTTTTACTATTTTATGTGTGGTTTCACCTGCAATAAGTCCGAGAAACAAAAATATGAATTTGCCGTGATAATGATTGCTGATTAATAAAATGGAAGCAACTGAAAATATTAAGATTGATAGATATATTTTATTTATTTTCATTTTGTAATAAACGAAAACACTAATAAAACCTATATACATCAATGGATTTGATAAATATGAATAGATGCCAACGTTTACTATTTCATTGTGACCGCTTAATTGAATAGAAAGATCATGCCATCCATTATTCAAAAGAATATATCCAACATAAATTATTATGGGAAGTATGCCTATCAACAAATTTCTAATCATACTTTCTCTTCCAAATAAATAAATAGTCATAGGTAAAATAATCAAGTAATTCTGTTTGCAGATTGCAGCATATCCAATGAAAAAATAGCCAATATAATTCCATTTTTTTTCACTAATTATAAAGTAAATTCCGAGCACACTCAGCAACAAACCATCAATTGTATGTAATACGGAAGCTGGAAAATAATGCACATTAAATAGGAAGCAAATAATTATCAATGTGTATTTCAAAAATAGTGTCACTTCTGTTTTTGAATAACTTATAATGATACTAATCCAAAAATAGGCAATCAGTACTTGCTCCAACCAAAAGATAAAACGTGACATTAAAAACACATGCGTTTTTGAAAATAATAATTCAGGAATATGTAAGTATGCATATCCTAATGGCCTGACAGAAGAAAAATCGACATGTGGAATTTGTCCGTGCATCAATCTATTGCTTGCTGATAACACAAAGCCTTCGTCAGTTGGATTAAACCCAAATTTTGAAAACAATAAATGACAAATTATCGAAATGAATAAAATAAAAATGATATCATACGCTGTGTTCTTCGCCATTTAAACAAAGATAACAACTTCTAACACAATCATAAACTATTCTATTTTTAGAAGTATAATGCTTTGCGTACTTTTACCGTAATTAATATATTATGGAATATAGTTTCTCAGAAATTGAAAAGATTGCTAGACAAAAATGGCAAGATAATAATGTTTATAAAGTAACAACGCAAAGCGATAAACCTAAATATTATGTATTAGATATGTTCCCATATCCAAGTGGTGCTGGTTTGCATGTTGGCCATCCGCTTGGTTATATTTTTTCTGATATTTATGCTCGTTATAAACGTATGAAAGGCTTTAATGTATTACATCCAATGGGTTTTGATGCATTTGGTTTACCTGCAGAGCAATATGCCATTCAAACAGGTCAGCATCCTGAAATTACTACTCAAAAGAATATTGAGACCTATATCAGCCAATTACAAAAAATTGGATTTTCTTATGATTGGTCACGTCAAGTAAGCACTTGCGAGCCTGCATATTACAAATGGACACAATGGATTTTCTTGCAATTATTTAACGCATATTATTGCACAAGTAAACAACAAGCATTTTCAATAGCAAATTTAGTTCGGCAATTTGAAGAGAATGGAAATATGCAAAATACAGCATATACAAGTGCTGATGTTTCGCCATTTACTGCGCTTGAGTGGAACGCGTTTTCGCCAAAACAACAACAAGATATTTTAATGGAATATCGCTTGGCATATCAGAAAGAATCTTTCGTGAATTGGTGTCCAGCATTAGGCACAGTATTGGCAAATGATGAAATTGTAAATGGTGTGTCTGAACGCGGAGCTCATCCTGTCGAAAAGAAAAAAATGTCGCAATGGTTTTTACGCATCACAGCATATGCCGAACGTTTGCTACAAGGCCTAGAAACATTAGATTGGAGCGAAAGTATGAAAGATATGCAACGCAATTGGATAGGCAAATCTGTAGGTGCGATGGTGTCATTTCCCTTGAAAAATTTCGAAGATAAAATCGAAGTCTTTACAACAAGAGTGGATACAATTTTTGGTGTTTCATTTTTAGTAATTGCACCAGAACTTGAATTGGTTAAGCAAATCACAACAGAGGAGTATAAAGCAGCAGTTGACGAGTATGTAAAAGTATGTGCAGCAAAATCTGATATCGAACGTCAAGCAGAAAAGGTAGTGTCCGGACAATTTACAGGTGCTTATGTTTTACATCCATTTTTGCAGACAGAAATTCCAGTCTTTATAGCAGATTATGTGTTAGCTGGATATGGTACAGGTGCAGTAATGGCAGTACCTTCTGGCGATCAACGTGATTATTTATTTGCTAAAAAATTTGAACTACCAATTATACCAATTCTAGATGCGCAACAAAATATTGAGCAAGAAGCTGATGCTACAAAAGAGGGAAAATATATCAATTCTGATTTTATAAACGGCATGCAGTACAAAGCTGCAACAGCATTGCTTATCGAAAAATTAGAACAGCAAAAATTAGGATATGGTAAAATAAATTATAAAATGCGCGATGCTGGATATTCGCGTCAGCGTTATTGGGGCGAACCTTTTCCAATTTATTATGATAATGATGGCATTATTCATACGATGGAAGATAAATTACCAGTTTGTTTGCCAAATGTTGCTTCTTATAAACCAACCGGAACAGGCGAAAGTCCATTAGCAAATGCCAAAGATTGGGTTACTCAAAATGGTGTTGGAACACGTATGGAAACAGATACAATGCCTGGTTATGCGGGAAGTTCATGGTATTTCTTGCGCTACATGGATCCTGAAAATCCTACAGAATTAGTGAGCAAAGAGGCACAAGAATATTGGCAAAATGTCGATTTTTATGTCGGTGGCTCAGAGCACGCAGTTGGGCATTTATTATACAGCAGATTCTGGCATAAATTCTTAAAAGATATTGGTAAAGTAAGCACAGAAGAGCCATTCCAAAAAATGGTCAATCAAGGCATGATTGGTGGTAGAAGTTTACTAACTAAAAAAGGACAGATTAAAAATGTCGAAATTGCATTACATATTCCAGTAATGCTAGCGCAGCAGGATAAACTATATAAGAATAAATTTCAGGAATTAAAAGAAAATGACAATAGATTTGAAAATATTCAAATTGATGATATTGCATGGGAAACAGACAAAGACGGCAACGATTTCATTGCTTTAGATGTGCAATTAGAAAAAATGTCAAAACGCTACTTAAATGTGGTAAATCCTGATGATATGGTGGCACAATATGGCGCTGATACTTTTCGTATGTATGAAATGTTTTTAGGACCAATAGATACTGCAAAACCTTGGGACACCAATGGTATTTCTGGCGTTTCCAATTTCATTCGCAAATTCTGGCGCCTTGTCTACGATGATCTCGGTAATGCAAAAAATATAGACCACGAACCCACGCAAGAGGAATTAAAAATTCTACATAAAACAATTAAAAAAGTAAGTGAAGATATCGAACGATTAGCCTTTAATACTTGCGTCTCTACTTTTATGATTGCTGTAAATGATTTATCTAAATTAAAAAATGTATCATCTGTAACATTATTAGATTTAATAAAATTAATAGCACCTTTTGCACCGCATACCGCAGAAGTTTTATGGACAAATCTTGGTAATAACTCTTCAGTTGTAACATGCGATTTTCCAACGTTTGATGAACAATATTTAGTGGAATCAACATTCAATTATCCGATTCAAATTAATGGCAAACACAGAGCCAATATAGAAATATCATTAGAAACGCCACAAGAAGAAATTCAAACTATTGTACTGTCTGATGAACGCGTTACCAAATTTACAGAAGGTAAATTACCTAAGAAATTTATCGTGGTACAAGGTCGAATAATTAATGTTGTTATATAGGTATGTGTAACGTATTGTTTGTGAATGTATTATGTGTGATTTTTTTCTATTTTTTGATTCGTTTTTAATAAATCATTTATTTATATAATTACTTCATGTTCAATTGTTTATAGTTTTATTGTAGATGTTAAATTTACACTTAAGTGTCAATAAACTTTGCTTAGTTTTATTTAATTGCTAAATTTACAGTATTAAAGCCAACAAGATGATTAAAAAAATTACACTAACATGTATGTTAGTTGTAGTCGCGTTTATCGCTTTTGCTAAAGAACATAAACAGGCTGCAATTGATTTCTTACAAAAAAACTTGACAGAAATTAAGCTTACTAGTCAAGACATTAAAGACTTGATATTACTCGATGATTCTTATGACGATTTCAGTCATATTAATCGTGTGTGGTTACAACAAACAGCCTATGGCATTCCATTAAAAAATGGTATGCTCTCCGTTCATTTTATGAATGGTAAAGTGGTCAATTATACAAACAATGGTATTCAGGATTTGAAAAATAAAATTTCATCTGTTACGCCATCAATCACAGCAGAAAATGCCGTTCGTTTTGCAGCAGCTCATGTCGGTGTACCTAGTATTGGTAAAATAAAATTACAAGAAAAAGTCAACAAGAAAGAAAACTTATACATCTTTAAACCTATTGATGGTTTGACTAATCTTGAGGTGCATGCTCAATTATTATTAACACGTGATAAAAATGATAAGGTAGTATTAGACTGGGAAGTTCAATTCCATTCTTTAGACCAATATAATTTTTGGTGTATTGATGTAAGTGCAAAAGATGGCAGCCTTATTAAAAAAACAGACCAAGTATTACATTGCGATTTTGGTAAAGGAGAATTCTTAGGCAGACATACGCACGAGACAGAACATACTTCTATTAATTATAGAATTTTAGATGAAAATTTACCAAGTGGTGCAACTGATGGCGTATCACAAACTTCTGCTGGTTCATATCGTGTATATCCATTTACTGTAGAATCTCCAATTTATGGCGCTCGTCAGCTCCTTGTTGATCCGCATGATGTAGTTGCTTCACCTTATGGTTGGCATGATACAAATGGTGCTGCAGGTGCTGAATATACTTACACAAGAGGGAATAATGTATGGGCATATACAGATAAATATGATGCAGATCCCAATACACCAACCAGCTTATCTACTGATGGTGGCGCATCTTTAGTTTTTGATTTCAACTTAGATTTTACTACTCAATTAGATACATTAACTAATTCGAAAGCAATTACTACACAGTTATTCTATGCTAACAATATCATGCACGATATTTTCTTTAAATATGGATTTAATGAAAGTAGCAGAAATTTTCAGTTTAAAAATTATTCTGGTGCAAGCGGTGGTTCAGACTTAGTGTATGCTGAAGCTCATGATGCCTCATTAGCAAATCCTCGTTTGACTAATAATGCTAACTTTGCAACAGCACCAGATGGCACTAGCACGCCATTCAATCGTACTAGAATGCAAATGTATATGTGGGACGGAGCTCCACCTTCTTCTTTAACTTATAATGCTCCTGCAAGCATTGCTGGTGATATTGATCATGGCTCAGCAAACGGTTGGGGACCATGTTCCTATAATGTTACTGCACCAGTTGCTAATGCAACCAGTAATACAGCACCACCGAGCTATGTTTGTGGAGCTGTCAACAATCCAGGTGATATTGCTGGTAAAATTGCACTAATAGATAGAGGTACTTGTAATTTTACAGAGAAAGTGTATAACGTGCAATTAGCAGGTGCAGTAGGTGCTATCATCATCAATAGACAATCAGCAGGTGATTCATTAATCGGAATGGCATCAGGTACAAATGGTGGTTTAGTAACTATTCCAGCTATGTTTGTTACGTATGCAGATGGTCAAAAATTACGTGATAATTTAGC
>JADKZZ010000150.1 GCA_020848475.1 Chitinophagales bacterium
CTGGAAAGAAATCGGCTTTGCCGCAATGATGTCAATCGTTTGCAAAGCCATATAATTTTGCTCATGTGGCCGAATAGCGAATACATAATGCACAAAATAAAAAACAAAGAAAAGCAATATTGATATTGCAAGCCATCGAAGTATTTGTTTTCTATTGGATTTGTTCCAAAAATATATTGGCAATGCAAAAACAAGAAAAATAAAAAAAGATTCTGCCCGAATAAGTATTGCCACAATAATAAAAAACACAAACCATGCAAATCTATATGTTGTATGTTGTGATTGATACAGCGTAAACAAAGCAGCAATCATACAGCACAATGCAACAGATGTAAACTGTGGACGTGTAATTGCAGCGACAATAAATCCTAACAACAAAATAGCACTTATAAATACAGAAATTATTAGCGTATTTTTCTTGAGAAAAAGAAAATAACAGAGAAGATAAACCCAACAAATCGCAAAAATTAATTGCAAAATAAGTGTGTACCAATTCAAACAATTATTTAAAGAAAATAAGGTACTTAGTAATTTACCATATAACACATTAGATAGCATTACGTTAGCAGATGGAACACCGCTGAGCCAGCCAGAACTAATGGCAAACATTGCCTGATCATCATTGTTGTCAAAACAAATTGGAAAGTAAAACCATAAAAGAAGTATGGCAATAATAGTGAAAAGAGCAAGGAAATATTTATATTTATACATCATTCCAAATACATCGCTGTAAATATAAAGATATTAATGAATGGATAAGTGGTTTACACATGATGATCCTGTACAATTTTTATTTCTAAACGATTTATTATTAGCACCAATTTTTATTTTAATCACCATTATTCTTGCTAAGCGATATATAAAAAAGAAAAAAAATCCTGCATATAAAAAGTATTTTTTGCCTGCACTATATGTGAAATTCGTTTGTGCAATATTAATGGCATTGGTTTATCAATTATATTACGAAGGCGGCGGCGACACGCATACGTATTTGACGTATTCACTTCGATTGCGTGAGGTATTACACGAAAATCCGATTGACTATTTGAAATTATTATTTTTTACGCCAGATGATGTTTTTTTGGTAGAGAAATATTTAGGCGTTGGTAGTGCATTCTACCTCAATGAAAGCTCTAGTCTCGTAATTAGAATAACAACACTGCTCAGCTATCCGTTATTCAATACATATCTACTAATCTCTTTTGTATATACATTGTTTTGTTTTTATGGATGCTGGAAGATATTTTCTTTATTTAGTCAACTTTATCCGCATCTCGAGAAAGGATTTGCTGTTGCTTGCTTGTTTTTGCCGTCTGTATGTTTTTGGGGAACAGGCATCTTAAAAGATCCGATTTGTATGGGCGCATTGGGCGCGCTGACATATCATGTTTACAAGCTATTCTTTGAAAAAACAAAAATATTTCGGCGTTTAATTTTCATCTTTATTTGTTTTTATCTTTTGAAGATAATAAAGGTGTATATATTGCTGTCTTTTCTGCCAGCATATTCATTCTGGATAGCATTCCGATATAAAGAAACAATTGGCAGTAATCTTTTAAAATCAATGTTTGGTCCTGTAATTTTTGTTTTTGCAACGATTATTGGTGTATTTATATTACATAAAATTGCAACATATTCTCAGCGTTATTCTTTTGAAAGTATTGTGCGCACTGCAAAAGACACGCAAAACTGGCTCTATTATTCCTCCTTAAAACAAGGTGGCTCTGGTTATTCGTTAGGTAATATTGATTATACACTAACAGGAATTATTAAAGTTGTTCCTAAGGCGATTAATGTGTCTATTTTTCGGCCTTATTTATGGGAAGCGAAAAAACCTATTTTAATTCCTGCTGCTATTGAAGGTTTACTATTTTTATTTTTCACTATTCGGCTTTTGTATAAAACAGGATTTATACGATTTACGCGATTGATTCTAACAAATCCTGAAGTGCAATTCTGCTTAGTGTTTTCGCTTATTTTTGCTTTTTCGGTTGGATTTACGAGTTATAATTTTGGTTCTTTGGTGCGCTATAAAATTCCATTACTGCCATTCTATTTCATCGCCTTGTTGATTTTGGCCGACAAAGACAAAACTGCAATTCCAGAAATAAAGAAAAAACCAATAAAGAAAAAGCCCGAACTCAAGCTTGCTAATTTGCCGCTAACGTAGTTGTTTTATTCCAATACCAAGCAATTGCCATGCCTGCAACTATGTGCCAAATTCCCCACCATGCTGCAATTAATGCCATTGCACCATTGCCCTTAAAAAAGGCTAACACTAATATCAAACCAAGTCCTGAATTGTGGATTCCTGTCTCAATAGAAATACTTCTACAATGTGCTTCTGGCAACTTGAATAATTTTGGAAATATATAGCCAATGAAAAATGCGAGTGTATTTTGCAAGAAAACAATCCAAAATATCTGAGATAAATTCTCTATGAAAATTTTGCTATTGGTAATAAATGCGCCAAATAAAAACGCAATAAAAAATAACAATGCTAATAACTTTACTGGCTTGTTTATTCGATTGATAAACGATGGAAAATATTGTTTTAATGTTATTCCTATAGACAAAGGTAATAATAACAACACGGCTATTGAGCTGAGTAAATACAAAAATGAAATATGTATTTCGTGTAGCACGGCTTTGGCTGGTGCATATTGTGATGCATAAAAATAAAAATTGAATGGAGTAGTAATTCCTGCCAATAAGGTAGAAATCGCTGTGATAGAAATCGACAATGGTATAAATCCTTTTGCTAAGTAAGAAACATAAGTGGACATATTGCCACAAGGACAGGCGGCAACTAAAAGCATGCCCATGGCAATTGATGCAGATGGTTTCAAGATAAGAATTAGAATAAAAGTAAAAAGCGGCAAGATAATTATCTGCGATATACAGCCAATAATGACGGACTTTGGATTGGAAAATAAGACTTTAAAATCTTCTTTTTTGATATCAATTGCTAAAGAAAATAATATAAATGCCAAAATAATTTTCAGCAACAACAAACTGTCGCCATGTCCATTTATTTGAATGCTTTCTAATGAATTCATGCAATATTATACAAAAAAAATTAGCCTTATCTTACGAGGTCCAGCAGACCATAATTTCACGAGGTCCATAATAAGGCAATCGTCCATGTGATGTGGAAAAATTATCTATACAAATGATATCGCCTTTTTTCCATGCTTGAATTACCATGTGTTTCCATATCACTTCTTGTATATGCTCTACATAGTCATCAGGAATTTCCGAGTCATCACCAAAAGTCACATGCATGCTTTGTTCATTCGGGTTTTTTGTTAGCTTTTTATACCAAGTCATTAACTCTAAAAACATACTGGTTTTAAATGTTTCCCATCGTCTTTGTCGTTTGTGAATGCGATAATATTCATCGGCAGCTGCACTGATATGAAATACTTGTGTGTGGTTAAACCAAACTTTCTCGCCTGTTATTGGATGCTCTTTTATTCCAGCATTTTTATTGGTCATGCGCAATCCATCATTTGCTTTCCATTCACAAATAATATCATTTTCTTTACATTTTTCTTCAATTACTTTTTTATCTGTTGTATGAAATAAATCCGTCCATTTTTTCAACTGAAAGCCACTTCTTGCTGCTTCATTTGGTGATGAATAATTGCGAATATGTTTTACGCCTTTCTTTTCAAATTCAGCTCTTATCTTTGGGTCTAAATCTTGATATACTTTTCTAAAATCGCAGATTGGCGTTTCGCCGCCATATTCAGGTTCTACATGGCAATAGAAAAATAAACGGCGTGGAGCAGAAGGCAAAAAGCTCATTTCACAATGTTGCATAATAGGATAATGTGCTGGCAACTCGCTGGCAGAAAACGCATATTCCGATTTTTTGTCGCGTGGCGAAGTGCCCATATAATCATCTTTCAAATCGGCATCTATGGCTTTTGCCACATCTTCAAAATCTTGCGGTGTATTAATCTGAAAACCACGAAACAATATCGCACCTGAATCTGTAAGCTTGCTTTCTACTGAAGCTTTGTTGTCAGCAATCCACTGTACTAAAGTTTCTTTTTTCGATTCGCCTTCTGTAGGCGTTATTACCAAAGGTAATATGGAATTTTCTGAAAAGTACGCTAAGTTCATTATCTTGTTTCTGCTTGGTGTAATTAAATATAGTATTTTCTTTTTATTACATAAATATATAAATGACAAAACTGCCAAAAAAAATAATTGAAACCGAAAGACTACTACTTCAGCCTTATCACATCAACCTATATAAAGAAGTGTATGTCTTAATTCAAAAAAACAAAGCACGACTAACGCACAGTTTCCCAAATATGTTGAAGGCGACACAAACATTGGAGAGCACAAAAGAGTATGTGCAACAAAAATCATTTGATTGGAATAACAACAAAGCATTCGCATACCTACTTATTGATAAAAACACACAAGCATTAATTGGACACTTTAATGTAAAAGATATCGACTGGAAAAAGAAAGAAGCCGAATTAGCATATTTTATCGACATTGATTATGAAAAAAAAGGCTTGATTACAGAAGCTATGCAATTGATATTACAATTGTGTTTTACTTATCTTCCCTTCGAACACATATTTGCACGTATCGTTATCGATAATTTATCAAGTCAGAAGGTGGTAGAAAAATCAGGATTAAAGTATGAAGGTGCGTTTTATAATGCATACATTACTTACGACAATATGACTGTTGATACATATCGATATGGCATTTCTAAAGCTGATTATATAAAAATGAAAGCATAGCTATTTGCATTTTTTATATGCGTGACACGTCAGCAAATGATCGTTTACCAAGCCTGTCGCCTGCATATGCGCATACAATGTTGTAGAACCTAAAAACTGAAAGCCTCTCTTTTTCATGTCTTTTGCCAAAGCATCGGATTCAATTGTGGTGGCTGGTACTTCTTTTAATGATTGCCATTTATTCACAATAGGTTTGCCACCGACAAAACTCCAAATGTATGCAGAAAAACTACCGAATTCTTTTTGAATAGCTATAAATTTTATTGCATTATTTATAGCTGCAGTAATTTTTGCTTTATTGCGAATTATACTTGCATCTTGTAATAATAGTTCCACTTTTTTGTCATCATATTTAGCAACTTTTTTATAATCGAAATTGGCAAATGCTTTGCGATAAGCTTCTCTCCGCTGTAGAATTGTGTACCAGCTTAAACCTGCTTGTGCGCTTTCTAATACTAAAAATTCAAACTGTTTTTTATCATCATAAACAGGTTTTCCCCATTCGTCATCATGGTATTGTTCATACAAGGGCTTGCCTACGCACCAGCCACATCGGATTATCTCTTTTGTAGATTTCATTATCTAATTTATGAAAATAATTTTTCATTTTTGTAAGGTGAAAGAAATCAGCTCCAGTGCTAATCCATTAATCAAAAAAATAGTGCACTTGCAAGAGAAATCTCGTGCGCGTAAAGAAGAAAATATTTTTGTTATTGATGGCTGGAAAGAAACTAAAATGGCATTGGAAAATGGCTTTTCGATAGAAACCATTTTATGTCAGCAATCTGCCTATCACACCTCATGGTCTGAAGAATTCAAAAATACAATAGCACGGCTTTCTCTTAACATAGAAAATGTTATTGTAGCCGATGATGTTTTTGATAAAATTTCTTATCGTGGCAATACGAGTAAAGTACTTGCGATTGCACAACAAAAATCGCATCAATTATCCAGCTTAAAAACAGAGAAAAATCCTGTTTTTTTAATACTTGATGGCATTGAAAAACCAGGTAATCTCGGTGCTATTTTACGCATCGCCGATGCAACTGATATTACTGCAATTATTTGTTGCGACACAAAAACTGACATTTATAATCCGAATGTAATACGCTCATCTGTTGGTTGTGTTTTTACTCAACAAATTATTATCTGCAACAAAGAAGAAGCCTTACAGTTTTTAGAAAACAATAAGGTAAATATTTTTACCACTTCATTAAAAGCTGCACAAAACTATTTGCACAGTGATTATAAACAAGCAAGTGCTTTTGTGTTCGGCACGGAAGCCACTGGTGTTGATACCTTTTGGGAAAATCATTCTAGGCAGAATATCATTATTCCTATGCGAGGACAAAACGACTCGCTAAATGTTTCCAATACGGTAGCTATTGTTTTATTTGAAGCCTTAAGACAACGTGGATAATCTTATTTTGTTGCTCTTACTATCAAACCAAAATGACTCGTCATTCGCAATACATTAGCAGTAAGCGTGTCCATGTGCCAGTTATTGCCTGCGGCAATAACAGCAGAAGGTCCGCCTGTTTTAGTAAAAATATACGTGTTCCCTGAGTTCGTGTATGTGTCTTGTTCGGAAATACTATACGTGCTGCAATTAAAATCTAAGGTTGTGGCAGTAAAAACTAAGGTTCCGCTTGCTGGAACGCCGTCCCAAAGTTGAAGATTCCAAGTGCCTTTTACGTCTGCAGTAGCCGATTCCTCTTTCTTACAAGCCGTAAAAAATATGGCAATAATGGCAATACAAAAA
>JADKZZ010000151.1 GCA_020848475.1 Chitinophagales bacterium
AATTAAATATTGGATTAAATATTGGTGCCACTTTTTCCAAATTAGATGGTGCTAAACTAACAACGCCACAAGGTATTCCAGGCGATTTGAATGATGATATATTATCTAATCAAGTACAAAAAAGTACGCGACCAAGCATAACAATCGGCTTAGCATTAACACATAAATTTTTAGAATTCGGAATAGCATATACAAACGCTATTCAATCAAAAGACAAATTCAAAGGCGAAAATAAAACAGAAGCACTTCGATATGGTGCAACTTTGCAAACCTATATAAGCAGTAAAATCAAAATCAAAGCAGATTTCTTTATTCGACCTTCTATATTGTTAGCAACAGATTTTAAAGAGCTACAAACAGAAATAAGTGTTTTAGGTGGCTATAAGAACTATATAACACTCGGATTTAACGTAAGAGGATATAATAAAAAAGCTTTTGAGTCGTTATCTCCAATAATCGGAGTAGGTCCATTGAAAAATATTTGCATATATTATAGCTATGATGTATCTTTAAGCCATCTAAAATCCGTAAATAAAGGTTCACATGAAATTTCATTGAATTATTTATTGCCGAATAATAAAATTTATAAAAACCCAAAAATGATAAATAACCCAAGGTTTTTGTAAAAAGATTATTAATATTTTAGATAAAATATTAAACATGATGTACAAGTAAACAATTAAATTGTTATTTTTACGTCTATTTTAGGATAAAAACGTAAACAACTAAGATGAATAAGTTAAAATTCTCGTTTATTGCAGTGATAGCTGTATTGTTAGCCAGTTGCAAAGGTGGTAATGGTACAGATGGTCAATTAATCGGATCGCAGGATCGTCCAAAGTGGGACAATAACCTGCTTCCTTATGGAATGATATATGTTCCATCAGGTGTATTCCATACAGGTCCATCTGACCAAGATGTGAATTACGCATTTAACACCAAAATGAAACAATTGTCTATTGTAGGTTTCTACATGGATGAAACAGAAATTACAAATAACGAATATCGTCAATTTGTTGAGTATGTTCGCGATTCAATCGCTCACCAAATGCTCGGTGGCGACCATTTAAAAGAAGGTGATAATGGCAAACAAGCAATCAATTGGGATATGCCTATTGATATGGATTGGAGTAATGGTTCAAGTGTTACAGAAGAAGGCGCACAATTAGATCCAATGTTCTATTCAGAAGCTGATCGCTTAAATGGTAGAAAAGAAGTAGATCCTCGTAAATTAGAATATGAATATACTTGGTTCAAATGGAAAGAAGCAGCACAACAACGTCCTACAGATAAAGATGTAAAACCAAGAAGTGCATTTATGGAGAAAAAGAAAATTTCAATCTATCCTGATGAAATGGTATGGATTCGCGATTTCTCTTATTCATACAATGAACCAATGACACGTTCTTACTTTACACATCCAGCTTATGACGATTATCCAGTTGTGGGCGTCACTTGGGATCAAGGTAATGCATTCTGCGCTTGGAGAACATTAATGTGGAACAACTACAGAATGTCACAAAAAGAAGCACCTTTAGACGAATTCCGTTTGCCTACAGAATATGAATGGGAATATGCAGCTCGTGGAGGCAGAAATTTATCACCTTATCCTTGGGGTGGCCCTTACGTAAGAAATACAAAAGGTTGCTTATTAGCAAACTTTAAACCAGGCAGAGGTAATTATCCAGAAGATGGTGGCTTCTATACTGTAAACGCTAAATCTTACTGGCCGAATGACTTCGGTTTATACAATATGGCAGGAAATGTTGCAGAATGGACATCTACAGCTTATGAAGATGATGCTAATGCATTTATCCATGATAAACAACCTGACTTCAGATATGATGCTAAAACAGATGATCCAAATGTCATGAAACGCAAGGTAATCAGAGGTGGCTCATGGAAAGATATCGCGTACTTCTTACAATGTGGTACAAAATCTTATGAATACCAAGATTCAGCAAAATCTTACATTGGTTTCAGATGTTTATTGCCTTTCATGGGCAGATCAATGAATGATTTTGGCAATTAATCATACTATTTTAACTTATAATACGTTTAAAAGAAAATAAAAATATTTAACCAAATAATTTTTAAAACTAACCAAATAAAAAAAAACACATTATGGCAGCAAGTTATTTTAAAACCAAAGCAGGCAAAAGAGTTAAAAACTTACTTTTCGGTGTTGGTGCAGCAGTAGTAATTATTGGTGCGTGGGCAAAAATCTTACACATCGCAGATCCAAAAATTGCAGGTATTCCTTTTTATTCATATATGTTAACAATCGGTTTGTTAACAGAGGCCGTTATCTTCTTTATTTCTGGTTTTATTCCACCAGAGCCAGATTATTACTGGGAAAAAGTGTACCCAGGTTTAGATATCTATGATGAAAATTGGGAAAAGAATTCTGAAAAATTTGGTCATGTTCCTTTAAACGCACCAGCTGGTGGCAATAGCCTTTCTGGTCAAATGGACAAAATGTTAGAAGCAGCAAAAATCGACCAAAGTTTAGTGACTAAGTTTGGCGATAACTTAAAAGGTTTCTCTGATCAAGTAAGCAAATTATCAAGCGTTGCTGATGCTTCTGTATCTTCTAATGAATTTGCAGGTGCAGCTAAAGCAGCAGCAGCATCTTTAAATGGTGTTAAAGATTCTTTCTCTTCTGCAGCAGAAGGTATGAGCAAATTAGCAGCAGCTTCTGGCGATGCTTCTCAATATCATGCACAAGTTCAAAGCGCAACTAAAAACTTGGCAGCATTAAACGCTGTTTATGAAATGGAATTACAAGACACAAACACACACTTGAAAACAATGAATAAATTCATCGGTAATCTTTCTTCAGCTATGACAAGCTTAGAAGGTTCTATCGCTGATACAGAAAAATTCAAATCTCAAATGGGTGGCTTAGCAGGCAACTTAGAAAAATTAAATGGCATCTACGGAAACATGTTATCTGCTATGCGTTCATAATCACTTTTTTCTTAACTATTATTAATTAACTAAAAGAGTAAAAAAGTAAATTATGGCAATTCCTAAGGAGAACAGGCAGCAGATGATCAATATGATGTATCTGGTGCTTACAGCAATGTTAGCATTAAACGTTTCCGCGGAAATCTTAAATGCTTTTAAAACAATCAATAAGAGTTTAGAAAACTCTAAACTTACAGCGGATACTAATTTGAAAACTACATATAATGCGTTCGCAGCTAAAAAGGCAAAAGAACCATCTAACGTAGCTGTAGTTGCAAATGAAGAAAAAACTAGAAAAGCACAAGAAATCACGGATAAATTATTAGATTATATCACTAAGTTAAAACAAGAAGTAGTAACTAGAGCTGGTGGCCCTGATAATGAAGATCCGAATGGTATCATGATGCGTAAAGATGATATGGACGTATCTACAGGCTTCTTAGTAGAAGGTACGAGTGGTAAAAATGGCGAAGGTTACAAATTAAAAACAGAAATTGATAACACACTTAAAGCATTAGAGGCCTTAATCGAGCCAGGTGATTTGCAAATGGTTAAAGAAAGAATGTCTTTATCGACTGTACCAAACGAAAAAAATGCGGATTGGGTAAGAGAAGAATTCTATCAAATGCCAGCAATCGCTTCTTATTCTATGTTGACGAAATTAGAAAATGACGTTAAAAATACACAAGGTACTTTAGCTTCTTATTTCTTCAGCAAAATTGGCGCATCTCAAGAGTTAACGCAAGATCAAATCGTATTCGATAAGTTCTCTGCTCAAATCACTTCACCATCTGCATATATCTTGCAAGGAGAAACATTTGAAGCAAGCGTTTCTTTAGCGGCAACATCTTCTAAAAGTGCTGGTACAGTTACTGTAAATGTAAACGGTCAAAACGTACCAGTTGACCAAACTACTGGTATTGCTAAGTATAAAGCATCACCAGGTGTAGGTGAGTATCCTTTACGTGGTTCCGTTTCTGTTAGAAACGAAAGAACTGGAGAGGTGAAATCTTATCCATTACCAGAATTCAAATATACTGTTGCAGCACCGTTTGCTACGGTTTCACCTACAAAAATGAACGTATTCTATATTGGTGTACCAAATCCAGTTCAGGTTTCTGCGGCTGGTGTTGCAAATTCTAAACTACAAGTTAGTATGTCTGCTGGTTCAATATCTGGTTCAGCAGGTAAATACGAAGCTCGCGTAACTACACAAGGAACTACAAATGTAACAGTTTCTGCTAATGGCAAAAGCTATGGTTCTTTTCCATTCCGTGTGAAGTTAATTCCAAATCCAATTGCAAAAGTTTCTGGCCAACCTGGCGGAAGAATCAATGCGGGTGTATGGAAAGCACAACAAGGTGTAGTTGCTGATTTAGAGAACTTTGACTTTGATGCTAAATTTGAAGTGTTAAGTTTCAATATGTTCTATCAACCTAAATTACAAGACCCTGGTATAGCTTCTGCTACTGGTCCATATTTCAGCGCTGCGCAAAAAGCATTTATTGCTAAAGCAAAACCTGGTGATATCTTCTATATTGAAGAGATTAAAGTAAAAGGTCCAGATGGTTTGTCTCGTAAAATTCCAGGTGTAGCCTTTAAAATCGATTAATAAGAATTTAGTTATATGAAAATGCAAATGAAAAATATTGGATATGTGTTGCTAACAGCTTCGTTGTTAAACTTCACTTATTCTTTTGCGCAAGATGGAGACAGTACTGTCAATAGTTCGTCAACACAACCAACAACGACTGAAGATCCAAATGCTGGCTCAACAGTTCAGCCAATTTCTTTACCACCTGCTGCTGCAACAGCATCAACAGTAGATACCAATAACTTGAAAACTGAGGTGCAAAAATTGCCTTGGATGCAAGAGATTACAGGTAAAAGACAAGCGATGAGCTACGAACCAATTCGTGAAGCAGATGTATTTTGGTGGAAAAATGTTTGGCGCGTTATTGACCTAAGAGAAAAGATTAATTTGCATTTCAAATGGCCGAAAGCTCCTTTCATTCAGGTATTGTTAGATGCTGTTCAAGCGGGAAAATGCCAAGTGTATAGCGGTATGGATGATGATTTTTCTGCACCGATTGATCCAAAAGAAGCGTTAAGCGTTGCTGGTGGTGGTGTTGACTCAATCTATGTTACTGACCCAGGTACTGGTATTCAAACTTTGCAAGTTATCAATAAAGAAGTAAACTGGAATAACGTAAATAAATTACGCGTGAAAGAAGTTTGGTTCTTTAACAAACAAACTTCTACTATGGAAGTGCGTATCATGGGTGTTTGTCCATTATATGATAACTACGACCCAGCTACAGGAGATTTCCGTGGTGAGGTTCCCGTGTTTTGGGCTTATTTCCCAAGCTTACGTCAAACATTAGTAAATACAGAGGCATTCAACCCTTTTCCTAATGGTGTTCGCTTAAATTGGGATCAAGTATTTGCTGTTCGTTTGTTTGGTAGCTACATCTTTAAAGTAGATAATGTTCAAGATTTCCGTATTAAAGATTATAAATCAGGTATCGATGTCTTGTATGAATCTGAAGCTAAAAAACAAGAATTGTTTAATTTTGAACACGATTTGTGGGAATATTAATCAATACGATTTTATAAAAAAAAATGTCTCGCCATCGGCGAGACATTTTTTTTATAATTGTTTGCTAGAAAATCTTTTTTTATTTATGATAGTAATCAAATACTAGTTTTGCTTTTGCTTTCCCAATAGCTTTCTCCAATTCAATTTTTTCTGTTTGTTTTATTCTCTTTATCGAACCAAATATGCGCAATAACTCAGTTGCTGTAGCTTCTCCAATTCCTGCAATGGTCTGCAACTCCGTGCTAAGCGTATTTTTATCTCTTTTATTTCTATGAAATGTAATGCCAAATCGATGTGCTTCGTTTCGTATATGTTGCAATACTTTTAATGTATCCGATTTTTTATTGATATGCAACGGAATCGGATCATTCGGATAATAAATTTCTTCTAATCGTTTGGCTATAGATACTACTTGTAACTCATCTTCTAATTGTAAATTCATAATGCTTTCCATAGCAGCACTTAATTGTCCTTTTCCACCATCGATTACTACTAAGTCAGGCAATGCTTCTTTCTCCAAAATCATTCTATGATATCGTCGATATACGACTTCTTTCATGGTGTCAAAATCATTTGCGCCGATTACCGTTTTTACATTAAAATGTCTGTAATCTTTTTTGCTTGGCTTTGCATTTTTAAAGACAACGCAAGCAGATACAGCATTTGTACCTTGGAAATTTGAATTGTCAAAACACTCAATATGTCTTGGAATTTTATTGAGTTTTAATTCATCTTTCATCAATGCCAACACACGTGTTGTGTTGTCTATCTTAGGTTTTTCTTTTCCTTTTTGAAGCTGGAAAATAGCATTGCGTTGAGCTAATTCTATTATTTTCTTTTTCTCACCAATTTTTGGCACTAGAATTTGTATCTGTTCATTTTCATTTTCTATTTCGAAAGGCAATAAGACATTTTCTTTTTCTTTCAGTTCGCTTAAGATGTCGTTTATTGCAAAATTCAATAATTCTTCTTTTGTTTCATCTAATTTCTTTTGTAAGGTAATGGCTTTTGTTCGTATGATGCTGCCTTCATATACGTACAAATAATTGATGTAT
>JADKZZ010000152.1 GCA_020848475.1 Chitinophagales bacterium
TATTGATAATCTTACAGTTATTGAAATATTGTATTATTCGGCTAAAATATTGTTCATAATTTTTGTTTGATGACGGATAGATTCTTGGTGAATTGCCTCCATCATGTCCTTAACAAAATCTTCTGTAAGGTCTTTTTTCGCTGCTTTTTTTACTCTGTCATGAATAATTTCGTCCCAACGATTGGTTTGTAAAATGGTAATTCCATTATCTCTTTTGAACTCACCAATCTTACGTGCGATATCCATACGTTCGCCCATAATCTCCAACATATAGTTGTCGATTCTGTCAATTTGAGCGCGTAATGCTTCTAATTGATTTTCCGCATAATTATCTAATTTGCTACTTCGAACAACCAATGAAGAAATGATTTCACCTAAACGCTCAGGCGTTACTTGCTGCGCAGCATCACTCCAAGCATTATCTGGATCGCGGTGAGATTCAATCATCAAGCCATCAAAGTCTAAGTCAAGTGCTTTTTGGCAAACAGAAGGAATTAATTCGCGAGAACCACAGATATGAGAAGGGTCAACAATGATAGGCATATTTGGATACAAACGGCGCATTTCTACTGGCAATTCCCACATTGGCTTATTTCTGTATTTAGATTTTTCGTACGAAGAAAAACCACGATGAATTGCGCCTAATTTAGTGATGCCAACAGCATTCAAACGTTCCATACTGCCTAACCACAATTGTAAATCAGGATTAATAGGATTTTTTACTAAAACAGGAATATCTACACCACGTAATGCATCTGCTACTTCTTGCACAGAAAATGGATTAACTGTTGTGCGCGCTCCAATCCAAAGTATATCGACACCTGCAGCCAAGGACTCTTCTACGTGTTGTGCATTTGCTACTTCAACTGTTGTTGGCAAGCCTATTTCTTTACCAGCATTTACAAGCCATGACAAGCCTTCTTTGCCAATACCTTCGAACATTCCTGGTCGTGTACGCGGTTTCCAAATGCCTGCACGAAGTACATGAATGCCTTTATTTGCCAAACGTTGTGCCGTTTCCATCATTTGTTCTTCCGTTTCGCAGGAACACGGACCAGAAATGATGACTGGTTTCTCAAAATTAAAACCCCAATCTTTTAAGGGTACGATAGTTAAATTGCTCATAATGTAAATTTATTTGTTATTTATATTTTATTAAAAACGTTTGTTTTACCAATAGAATAAGTTTTAATTATGCAAAGTATTTCAAAAAGTTTTATTTCAATATCTTTCTGATTTCATTGGCGCTTTGCATGAATTGTTTCAATTCTTCATTTTTATTTTTATTAATTAAATTTCTAAAATGGTACATCTTCTCAATGTATGTATCCATTACTTCTAATAAATACAATTTGTTCTGTTGAAAAATAGGCGCCCACATATCTGGCGAACTTTTCGCTAATCGAACCGTGCTTTCAAAACCACCACCAGCCATTTCTAAAATAGCCTCTTCATCTTTTTCTTTTTCTAACACAGTAGCAGCCAAAACAAATGAACTAATGTGTGAAATATGAGAAATATATGCCGCATGCATATCGTGCTGATGAGCGTCCATGTATTTAATGCGCATGTTAAGCGTTTGATAAAGTTGTTCTATCAAAGCGACTGCACGTTCATCGCTTTTTTCTTTATCACAAATAATGCAAACTTTATCTTTAAATAAATGAGGAATTGCAGCTGCAGGTCCACTATTTTCAGTACCAGCCATCGGATGCGAAGCGACGTATTGTTTTCTGTTTGGATGATTTTGTATAGCATCTATAATAATTCCTTTTGTAGAACCCATATCTGTAATTACTTGATGCGATTGCATATTATCCAAGTAATATTTTAACTCGTCAATCAGTATGTTTACAGGCACTGTTAGTATAATTAAATCAGCTTGTTGTAAGGCTTCTTCTTTTGTTACAATTTTATCTACTAAGCCTAATTTTAATGCTGTTTCATTGCTTTGCTGACTTCTACCAACGCCTAAGATTTCCGTACAAAACTTTGCTGCACGCAAATCTATTGCTGTTGAGCCTCCTATTAAACCTATACCTACAATTGCAACTTTCATGTTGATTTAGAATTAGACTGATGACTTGGTATTTTTTATTCTTATTAATGCTTCTTGTAAATCTTTTTCAGGACTACATAAAGAAATACGAATATATCGTTCACCATTACTACCAAAAATAAAACCTGGTGTAATAAAGACATTTGCATCATGTAAAATGTGTTCTGTTAATACTTCTACATTTTCATAATGATTAGGAATTTTTGCCCAAAGAAACATACCTATCTGATTGGTATCATACACACATTCCAATTCGTCCATTATTGCATACGCTAATATTCTGCGTTTCTTGTATTCATTATTGCGTGCCAAATGCCATTCATCGCTATTACTTAAAGCGGCTATTGCTGCATGTTGAACTGGCAAATACATGCCACTATCTACATTACTTTTCACTTTTAAAATCGTGTCGATATAATCTTTAGAACCAGCAATCATGCCTATTCGTGCTCCTGCTAAATTATGTGATTTGCTTAGTGAATTTAATTCCAAACACACGTCTTTAGCTTGTGCTGTTTGCAATATAGAAACAGGTTGACCTTCATTCAACACTAAACTATATGGATTGTCGTTAACTACTAAAATATTATACTTTTTTGCTAATGCAATTATATTAGAAAATATCTCTTGATTACCGGCTGCACCAGTTGGCATATTGGGATAGTTTATCCAAATTATCTTTGCCTCATGCAATATGGACTCAGAAATTGAAGCAAAATCAGGTGCCCAATTATTCGATGCATCTAAGTTATAAGAGACTGGCTCCGCTCCTGCTAAATAAGTGGCTGACGTATAAGTTGGATAGCCAGGATTGGGCACTAATACTTTATCGCCTGGATTTAAAAATGCATGTGAAATATAAGATATTCCTTCTTTTGAACCTAACAATGGCAATACTTCTGTTGTTGGCTGCAAAGCAACCTCATACGTTTTTTTATACCAATTGCTTAAGGCTGTTCTTAACTCTGGAATGCCTATATAACTTTGGTAGCCGTGGTTTGTAACATTGGCCGCTGCTGTTATCAATGCATCAATAGTTGCAGTAGAAGGTGCTTGATCAGGATTGCCAATACCTAGATTTATTATTGGTTTTCCTTCAGCACGCATTTGTGCAATTTGTTTCAATTTCATACTGAAGTAGTATTCATTGATGTGTTGTAATTTATTTGCAGCTTGGATAATCATATTGTATTTTATTTCGGATGCTAAACGATTTTGTCACCTTGTGCGTATTCGCCTAATATTTTTAATTCTTTAGTAATTGGTTTAATTTCCTCAATCATTTTTTTATATTGTTCAATATCTTCAAATTCTAAATCAGCATACATATAATATTGCCATTCTTCACCGATTACTGGCAATGATTGAATTTTTGTTAGGTTAATGCCATATTCGCCAATGGTAGTTAACACTTTTGCTAAGCTGCCTGGTGTATGATGTGCTCTGAATGAAATAGACGACTTATTGATTTTGGAAGCATGAGCAATATGAGTTGCAGCATCTGCTAAAATCAAAAAACGAGTAAAATTTCTTTTGTTGTCATGAATATCAGCAGCAATTATTTCTAAGTTAAAAACTGTGGCAGCACGCTTGCTGGCAATGGCAGCGCGATGTTTGATGTGATTGTCTTTAATTTCTTTTGCACTTAATGCTGTATCATTGGATTCAACGATTTGTATGCTTTGATGGTTTTCAATAAATTTTCTGCATTGTAATAATGCCATTGGATGCGAATGAATTTCATTAATATCTTGAATCGTCTGATTGGGCAAAGCCATTAAATTCATTTCAATTCGATGATATACTTCTCCAATTATTTTCAAATTAGAATTGCGCAAGTGCGCATAATTGGGCAATATAGATCCAGCTAAGGAATTTTCGATAGCACAAACAGCATACTCAGCTTCGCCATTAGCCATTACACTAAATAATTTGGGAAATGTTGCACATTCAACCGTTTCTATTTCATTTCCAAAATATTGCAATGCTACTATTTCGTGGAAAGATGCTTCAAATCCTTGTATGGCTATTTTTGGTTTCATTTACAATTAAATTTTCATTTTCAATCGAGTATATTCATAAAAAAAGTCTCGATATTACTCGAGACTTATTATACTTATTACTACTACAGTATCATCCGTCTCGCTTAGTTGCGAAAGAAATAATAACCGTAGAAATAAAATTTATTCATAACACAAATTAAAAAAGATTTTGTTTAAAATGCAACTATATCAATATTAATTCATGGTTAAGATGAAAATAAATCAATAAAAATGTTACTAAATTCACGGCATCGGTAACAACAAGCAGAAGAAAAGTTTGTTTTTATTAAGGTAATAAGTTATGGACGAAGACAAAAAGCTATCCTATTGTAATACAAAATATCCAGTGATTTTGGTAAGTGGTCTTGGTTTTAAAGATCAAAATAGAATTATAAATTATTGGAATACAATTCCAGATTTTCTCAAACAATATGGCTGTGAAGTATATACAGCACAACAAGACGCATTTATTTCGATTCCTGATAATGCGATAAAACTAAAGTATAGAATATTAGATATTTTATCACAAACAAAACACGAGAAAATAAATATTATCGGTCACTCGAAAGGTGGCTTGGAAGCAAGATATCTAGCAAGTCGTTTAGGTATGGAAAATCAAATTTCTAGTATCACCACTTTAGGGTCGCCACATAGAGGCACGCATTTAGCAGATATCGTTTTAGGCAGATTGCCTTTGCCAAAATATGCAACAGCAAGATTAGTAAATTTGTATGCAACACTCTTAGGCGACAAACGGCCTGACAGCTTAAGAGCAGTGGTGCAAGTGACAACAGAAAGCATGAAACAGTTTAACGACGAAGTGCCTGATGCCGCTAACGTATATTATCAGAGTTATGCGAGTCATGTCAATAAAGAATATCCGAATATGCTATGGAAAACGATGGCCTATATACTTCGAGAATATGAAGGCAGAAATGATGGCATGGTTGGCATTGAATCGAGCCAATGGGGAAATTATCGAGGTTTAATACAGTCAGAAACGGCCTCATCTGTGAGCCATGGCGACATGGTTGGCATGACACAATTCTTTGGCAATCCTGCGTTTAAGGCTAATTTATTTTTTAAACAATTGATTCATGAGCTGAAAGAAATGCAACATTAAACAAGCTAAGTTGTAGATTTGTATTTTTGGCATTTTTATTGATATCTTTAATAAATTTTTATACATGCGAAAACTCTTTGGAATATTATTACTTTTAATTGTCGTAAACATTAGCAATGCTCAAAATTATAATGTAGAAGCATATAAAATTCATCAATCAATTGTAGAAGCGCAACAAAATATAGGTAAAGAAGTGTATGAGTTTAATGCAAGTGCAACAGATCTCAATCTTAAAATATTAAAATTTGAAATCAATAGAAGTATTGCATTTATTGATAGTTTAGAAATCAATAAAGATGATTCTACTTATTATCAAGCTGCAAAACAATTATTCAGTTGGTATAAAGATTTATCAGATCATGAATATGCAGATTTATTAAAAATAGTAGAAGATCCAGATTTGGAATACAAAGATTTTAAAGCTAAAAAAATAAAAATCTATGATGCTATGAAAGCTAAATCTGCTGCCGTATATCCTATTTTTAATGCGGCACAAGAAAGCTATTGCAAAAAATATAAACTAAAAATTGAATAAGATGAAACAAGTATTTTATTTACTAATCGGATTTCTCTGCATTACAAACATGTATGCGCAACACGATGTTGCCGCAATAGAATACAATAATAAAATTGTAAATGAACAAACTAAAATAGGCGAAGCTATTCTCTCGTTTTCTTCAAATCCAAATGCATTTTCTCTTGCAAAGTTGAAGGAACAAGCTGAAAGCAGTATGAGTATTATAAAAAAAATGAAAGCTTACAAAGATGATAAGCAACTTTTAAGTGCCGCAAAAGATATGTTCAAGTTCTACATCAGTATTTCTAAAAAAGATTATAAAGAATTGCTTTACTTGGTAGAAAATAAAGAGAAATACGAAAGCAACGAACTTACGAAGAAATTAAACACATTAGTAAAAAATATTTCTGCAAAAGAAGTACCATTGGATAATGCTTTTCAGTCAGCACAAAAAAAGTTTGCAGAAAAATATGGATTTACGCTTCAGAAAAATGATTTGACCGATAAGCTAAAAGATGCCACGAAAGAAAATTAATTATTTTTCAATCCAATAACAAGCACGTTGTAGCTTGCCTTCAAAATCAAAAGGAATTGTTTGCTTGGTGATATCTTTTATTTTTGTAGTTGCCAATGATGAAGCATCTAGTTTGAAACTTCTATAATTAGTACTAAAAATCAAAATTCCATTTTCTTTTAAGAGCAACAAACAGCGATTAATAATATCTACATGATCGCGCTGAATATCTAAAGTGCCGTCCATTCTTTTGCTATTGGAAAATGTAGGCGGATCGAGTATGATTAAATCATATGAATTGTGTGTTTCATTTTTCAAGAAATGCAACGTATCATCTTGAATAAAAAAATGCTTGTTATCGTCATATAATTTATTATATGCAAGATTGCGGCGAGCCCAATTCAAATAAGTTTTTGACATATCAACCGTGACAATCTTATTTGCATTTCCGGCAGCAGCATATACAGAGAAACTTCCCGTGTACGCAAATAGGTTTAGCACATTTTTTTGTCCAGAAATTTCTTTCACTTTTTGACGTGTTAATCTATGGTCTAAGAATAAACCTGTATCTAAATAATCAGAAAGATTAACAATAAAACTCAAACCATTTTCTTCTACTATCAGTTCTTTTTTTTCTTGCTGTAGTTTGTTGTATTGTTGAACGCCTTTTTGACGTTCGCGTAGTTTTAGATAAATATTATCTTGTGAAACTTGCAACACTTTGCCTATAATTTGTAACGAAGTTTGCAACCAATCATTATATTCATCATCAGTTAGTTTATGTTTGCTTTTGTATTCAGCGACATATACAGTATGCTTGTAAATATCAATAATAAAAGGAAATTCAGGCAAATCAACATTATACAATCGATAGCAACTTACCTCTTGTTTTTTTGCTATCTTAGAAAGATGGCGATATAGTTTGCTCAATCTGTTTTCAAATTGTATAAATTTATCCTGCACTGTAATAATTATTTTTTCAATTTATCAACGAACTGTTTTATTCCTGTGCGAACAGGCTCGCTCCACCATTGTTGTACAAATGCATTCATTTCAAAGTCTGATGCATTTGTAATTGATTTAAGCAAATTTTGTTTCATTTGTTTTTTAGTTATGCGCCAACTTTTTTTGTCGAATTGCAAATAGCGTTTCAACTGTGCTTCTGCTGCTTCAAGGACTGCTGCTGTAGCTACTACTTCATCTACCAATCCGATTTCTTTTGCTTGTGATGGCGAAATTAATTTTCCTTCTAAGCCATATTGATAGGCCACACGAGTGCCTAACCAGAAGCTATAAATTTCAAACAAAGCACGAGGCAATACCAAGCCAACCGGAATTTCATTCAAACCAATAACATATTTTCCTTCCGCCATAACTCTATAATCACAGCAAATTGCCAGCACACAACCACCTGCAGGCGAATGTCCAGTGATAGAAGCTACAAGCGGTTTATCAAAAGCTATCATGTCATAAATTAATTCCATAAAATTTCGCCAAAAATTATCGAATTGTTGTTCGTCATAACTATATAATTCAGGTAAATCTAAGCCTGCAGAAAAAAAGTTTTCTTTACCATTCAAGATAACACCATCTATCCTATCA
>JADKZZ010000153.1 GCA_020848475.1 Chitinophagales bacterium
ATTTTAAGTATTTGGAAATTAGCAAACTAACAATTAATGGAAACACCTACGTTGACCCACCTTCATTTTCAATTTATACAACAGCCGAGCCTCAAAAAAAATATATATTAATCTTTTATCGAAATACTGATTTTGAAATTTTCCTGAAACACTTAAAAGAAAAAGGAGTACATCTAATTACAACAGATGATTCATCGAATAAAATTTATAAAGACTTTATTAATTCCGATAAAAGAAAATAATATTTAATTTATAGTCATTCATTTTTAATATCACCTCTATTTTCTGTCATACTTTTTGGCTCTCACACTTGCAGTCATTTATCCGTCCTCGTTCCTGCGGGCGGTAAATCACTGTGCAACAGCGCAACAAAAAGATATGCCATAAAGCAAGCGCACAGAAAAAAAGAAAAATTCCTCCGCTTCGCAAAAATTAAATCTTGCGACCGCTCGTTGCCGAAACTTTAAGACTGGTATGCAGACTGCAAAAATACTGTATCGACAGACAGAACCACTGGGCATAACAGCGCACTGGCGGCAATAGCGGGTTTAGTGCGGATATAAACATTATTTCATTAAATTTACATTGTGCGTACAGACAGTTTAGTGTTCCAAAATCGCTACTGCGCCAGTGCGCAAACCGTTATGCGTCAGCTTAAAGACAGACAACCACCGCAAACCGACAACAACTCATCTGACAGTATACCCCACAGACTTTCCTAAAACGGTTCTGACAATTGATTTTAAACTGCTGAAAACAAATTTATCCTTTCTCAATCTTTATTTATTGTTTTACAATAATTATTTATTATATTCGCATCATTAATCAAAATTATCAATAATGATGTCAAAGACAAACAACTTCGTATTCTGGAGCCTATATGCTGTGGCTTGGCTCATCTTTGTCGACTTGTCAATTGAAGCTGGAGGCTTACTTGTTAATTTCTTTTTCAGCTTATACAAGCCCGAACTTGTTCAGAATCTTTATCAGAAATTGGACATGATGCCAATTTTCAATGAAAGTAAATGGGCTTTCTTTAGTCTGTATGGCTTTGTGCTAACCGTTGCTCTGCTTAAAGTGATACTGTTCTACATACTCATCGTGTTAATGCACAAAATGGATTTAAAGAAACCATTTAGCACCTTTGTGTCGAAGCAAATATCCAGAGTTAGTTATTTTACCTTATCAATAGGTGTTCTTGGGTACATAGCCAGAGAAATCACAAAAAGCCTAAATCACTATGGTTTTGCAACCAATCACCTCGACCAATTTTGGTCAGACAGTAAGGCATTTATTTTAATGGGTGCTGTCGTATATATCATAGCGACCATTTTTAAAAAAGGAGTGGATATTCAAAACGAAAACGATTTAACTGTATAAACCATGCCTATCATTGTAAACTTAGACGTAATGATGGCAAAGCGAAAAATGTCGCTTAACGAGCTGTCAGAGAAAGTAGAACTTACTCTTTCTAATCTTTCTATTTTAAAAACAGGAAAAGCAAAAGCCATTCGCTTTAGCACATTAGAAGCAATTTGTAAGGCACTGAATTGCCAACCTGCCGATATTCTTGAATATGTTGAAGAAACTAAAAGGTAAATTATTTATGAAGACGTTTTTTATTACTGCCATTGTATTACTACTCTCTTTCTCCTTAAATGCACAAAGTAACGAGAGCATTGCCATTGGAAAAAAAGAAATCATTTTTTCAAAGGTGTTAAACGAAAACATAAAAATTTGGGTTTATACGCCAAGTAATACTTCCCAAAATGTAATTCCTGAAAAGCGATATCCTGTAGTGTATGTATTAGATGGTGATGCTCATTTTTATTCGACTGTTGGCACTATTCAGCAATTGAGTCAAGCCAATGGAAATGGTGTGTTGCCTGAAATGATTGTTGTTGCCATTGAAAACACAAACAGGTTTAGGGATTTGGTTCCGTCTTACAACATAAATAAACCTAATCCATTTGTGGAGTTTTTATCAACCGAACTTATCCCTTACGTTGATACAAATTATCCAACTGCTCCTTACAGATTATTAGTAGGTCATTCATTAGGCGGACTTACTGCAATTGATATACTGACCAATAAGTCAAGTTTGTTTAACGCATATATTGCAATTGACCCAAGTATGTGGTATAACAACGAAATGTATTTGAAAAATACCCGTGCACAATTGCCTAAGCAGAATATGAGCGGCAAAAAATTATTTATTGGCACTGCTAATACATTGCCCAAGGGAATGACTTTCTCACAACTCAAAACAGATACATCAATTGAAACACAGCATATCCGTTCCATATTCAAATTGGATACTTTCTTAAAGTCAAATACCAATGGGTTGTTTTATGCACAAAAGTATTATGAAACAGAACGGCACAACACAGTTCCACTTATTAGTGAATACGATGGCTTGCGATTTATTTTTGATTTCTATTTTTTAGATTTATCTGAAAAAGATTTTACCGATTCTTCTGCTTCTATCGCTTCAACATTAAAAGTGCACTATGCAAAGGTTTCAGAAAAAATGGGCTACAAAATCGCTGCACCTGAGGGCTTAATTAATTATCTGGCATACGATGCCTTGGGCAAAACTCATTTCGATAAAGCCGGAGCTCTATTTAAACTAAGTGTTGAATGGTATCCTCAGAGCAGTAATGTGTATGATTCGTATGCAGATTATTTGGTCGCTGTAAAAGATACGACTAACGCCATAACTAACTATAAAAAGGCTTTAGAGATAAAAAATGACCCATCCACTCTCGGTAAATTGAATGCCTTAATTAATAAAAAAACATTCACCTATTCTACTGATTATTTGAAGAAATTCTCCGGCACATATACCCTGGTTGCATTTAACCTTGATATGAAGTTGGAAATTCGTGATGACAAACTTTGGGCTATTGTTCCCGGACAAGCGGATAGTGAGTTTTTACCCATTTCCGAAAATGTGTTTACCGTAAAAGGACAACAAGGCTATACTATAACGTTTGAAATAAAAGGCGAAAAACCAAAAAGCTTTACTTCGGTGCAGCCAAATGGAACTTTTGAAGCGGTGTTTAAAACCAAATAACTAATTATCATTTGTAAACTTTATTCAAAATAATGACAACAGAAAAGAAGAAAAAATCACTTTTAAGGCGAATTCTGAAATACACTTTTCGCACAATAGGAATAATAATCTTAATTTTTTTGGTTTGGAGTTTAATACCATTAAAGCAGACTATAAAGCCAATTGAACCAAGAGCTGATACAAGGTATTGGTCAATGAAAGATGGCTATAAAATCGCCTACACATTTATTGATGGTGATACAATTAACTCAAATCACTGTATCATTTTCTTACACGGAGGCCCAGGCGGTTATATCCATTCGGCTATTATTAATCAAATGAAATGAGTGGCGAAAAATGGATATGATGTATATCTGTATG
>JADKZZ010000154.1 GCA_020848475.1 Chitinophagales bacterium
CTCTGAATGTATCTACTTGAGCAGCGTCTAACTTGAAAACCAGCATTAATACCAATGCGATGAGCAGCATAACAAAAATGTACAGATAATAGACTGGTAAAATTTTCAAGATTCTTTTTAGCACAAAGTCTTTAAATGTTTTCCATGCGTTTATGTTTTTATCTTCAAATTTTTTAAACAAGCCAACGCTGACAAAATATGCCGACAACAAAAAGAATGAATGCGTACCTGTGTAACCTAATACACTTGGAAGATTATACTTTTTAAGTCGATAATGTATCATAAAAATTAAAATGGCAGCCACACCGCGCCAGCCAGCCAAATAATACATCGGATTGCTTTTGTCTATTTTTTGATCTTCAGCCATGTGTTGATTTTACTCGTTATAAATCGAATTTGAATGACAAAAAAATGAAATTACTTTTTAAATTTAGCTAAATATTTATCTTTTTTCTTTAAAAAATAAGTTTCCATAGTATTGTAACTAAAGTGAGAAAGTAATAATATGCCTGAAATAGATAGAATCATTGAAAAGAGTTCGGCAAGGAAACGGCCTACTTTCAAACTTTCAAAAAAATAGGGAAAAATAAATACAAAAACAGGCAAGATAAATATGTATTGATAGACATACGAGCTATAGGTAATTCGGCTTCCAATATCAACCAAATATTTGTTTCTGAAAAAGCTAAATCTATTCTCACCTTTAAAGCAAATGTAGAAGAAAACAACACACAATATATTGACCAAACAATCAATGTAAATATATTGACCATTTCTCGTCATAAAATCGTAGCTGGTTATGATATGCATAAAACTTTCGCCAGTTTGCTGATGTATTATCCAACCATTTACTGGAATGGTAAGTATGAAAATAATGAGCACAGCATAGAAAATTCTGTTCATGGTTTTATCGCTCCATTTGATATCGAAAATAGCTAAGAAGGTGCCATAAAAAAATGAATCGTACTGAAAAATCGTAGCACGATATAAGATAAACGAACGATGCATATTGTCATCAGTTAATTCACATAGCCAGTTAAATCCGACAATACGAATGATAGGAAAAATAATAATCATCGCAATCGTTAAGCGTTTGATGGCTTTTTCACTCATAAAATATATCATGAATGGAACGATAATATAAAACTGCTCTTCTAAAGACAAAGACCATAAGTGTGGAAATACCATGCATTTCGCATACATCAAATCTGTAAATAAGCAATATAAATCTTTAAAATTATAAGTGAACGTCAGTAACATCCAACCAAAATATTTCAACTCATAAATGATACCAAGAATTGATTTTGCCGCCGTCGGATAAGTAAGAACGCCTACAAGTACAGTAAATAATAAATAAGCGAAGTAAACAGGAAAAATACGCAGCGTTCTTTTGATATAAAATTTGAAGAAAAATGTTTTAAAGCTATCTGAACGTTGCTTGTCAATCATTAATGTGCGAGTTATTAGAAATGATGACATGATAAAAAAACTATGCATCGTAAAATAACCAATATTTGACGGTAGGTTTAGATAGGTAAAATGATGGTGGATTATTAGAATAGTAAAGCAAAATGAACCTCTGAATCCATCAAATTGTGGTAAGTATATGTTTTTTAACCTATAATCGTTATACGCCATATCTTCAAATAAAATCTAAGATTGCTAATATAGATTAAATAATTGAATGCCACTATAATCAGATATACGTAAAAAGTATTTTTAAATTATCTTTGCATCTGTTTATGCAAAAAGCCATCGTCACCGGCGCAGCCGGACATATCGGATTTCATGTCACCAAAGTACTCTTGTCTAAAAGCTATGACGTTCATTTGTTGGTTCGTAGCATCAATAGCAATATTGTTGAATTAGAAGCTTTAGGCGCTACAGTTTATCCGTGCAACTTATTTGAAACGCAAAGTTATGCCGCTTTGATAAAAGATGCCGATGTGCTCTTTCATTTAGCGGCAGAAAACACGACGTCGATGTCCAATGCATCTCGTGTATTAGAAAATACAGATAAACTTACTCAAGTAGTATTGTCGGCATGTCATGAAAATGGTGTTAAAACAGTCATCTATACCAGCTCAGTTGTAGTAATAGGTCGTAGTCCCAATGCACATCAATTATTAACGGAAAAAGATGTTAATGCATTCCCAGAAAGCCCGTATGTATTAGGTAAAATGCAAGCCGAAAAATATGTGGTAGATTTTATACGAAATCATAATTACGATATTCGCAGAGTGTATCCATCTTGGGCTGTTGGACCCAATGATCCAAGACTTACGCCGCCACATAAAGTGATAAAAGATTTTTTAGAAAAAGGTGCACCCGTATATTTTGATGGTGGTGTTTCCATTGCGGCGGTTGAGGAAATTGCGAAAGGCCACGTGGCAGCATATGAAAAAGGAAGTTTTGGTGAAACCTATATTTTGTCTGGCGAGAACATCACCTTCAAAAAATTGTACGAATTATTGGTGGCGAATAGTCGCCAAAAAATGCCATTATTGAAACTGCCGAAGTTTGCTATTGTATTGGCAGCATGGATTTTTACAAAACTATTTAAACTTTTTGGGAAAGAATTTCCAATCAGTCCGGAATATGCAAAAGCCGTTGCAGGCAGTTACTCTTGGTATGATTGCAATAAAGCAAAATCCTTATTAGGTTATCAAACACGACCTGTAGAAGAGATTTTAAAAAATGCAGTACTTGATGCGAATCGGAAAATTCTAGGCGTACATCTATTGGGCAAAAAAACGCACTTAGCTAACTCAACGCATATAACACAATCAGACGATATTAATACTAATGCTGCCGGAACACTTTTAATTACTGGTGTTCCAGGTTGGTTGGGCAATCGCATGATTGATATTTTAATTAATGGCGATAGATTTGGACAACATCACAGCAACAGGAAAGTGCGAGTGCTCTTAGAACCACGATTTAAAGGCTTGTTGCATTTGCCTAATAACTATGAAATAGTATATGCTGATATTACGAATAAAGAGCAAGTTCATGCAGCTGTAAAAGGTGTGCATTCGGTATTTCATTTAGCAGGTGCTATTTATCCAAAAAACATTGATGTTTTATATAAAGTAAATGAAGAAGGCACAAAGCATTTAGTAGATGCGTGTATCGCAAATAAAGTACGCCGTTTTGTGTTTATGTCCACCGACTCGACATGTGGTCATGGCACAAAAGACCAAGCTATTTTTGATGAAAATACTATTGCCACGCCGTATAAAAATTATGGACAAAGCAAATACAATGCAGAAAAGTATATTCTAGAAAAAACCAAAGAAGGCAAGATTGATGGCACCTCATTGCGTGGTTTTTGGTTTTTTGGTCCATTTGCGCCAGCTCGACAGCTTACTTTCGTCAATATGTTTCATTGGCCACGACAAATTGTGTTTGGCAATGGCAAAAATTTGCGTAGCATTTCGCATACCGATAATATCATCGAGGCATTTTTTCAAGTAGAAAACAATCCAGCTACTTTTGGCAGTTGGTATTGGATAGGCAACGACCAGCCTCATCCTACAGTAAATGAAATTTATGCAAGCATTGCAAAGGCATTAGGTGTGCCATATAAACCATTTTATATTCCGAAATTTTTTTGTAGATGTTTTGAAATTGCCGATACTTTTTTAGGTAAGTTTAATTACTTGCATCCAACAATACATGCCGCCGGTAAGTTTGATTATGATATTGCTGGCAATATTGATAAAGCAAAGCGCGACTTTGGATATGCGCCAAAAGTAAGCCTCGATGATGCGGCAAAAGAATTGAAAGATATGACGAATTAAGCTGGTTTATAAAGTAATATTTTATAATGGTAACAAGCTTTAATTAGTAATCTGACCTAATTTGATAGCTCATAAATTTTACACATTTTTCTTTATGGTGTATTACGAATAGATAATAAGTATCACAGCAAACAATATATTTATTTCATTTTGCAATTTGCCATCTTAGATTTACTTTTACAGCATGCAAGCGCAACTTCAAATAGCTGATAAATTATTCTCTTCAAGATTATTTCTAGGAACCGGAAAGTTTGGCTCGCCGACATTGATGCACGATGCAGTACTTTCCTCGGAAACACAATTGGTGACGATGGCTTTAAAGCGCGTGGATTTAAAAACACAATCGGATAATATCTTGACTTACTTGCGCCAAACGAAAGTACATCTATTGCCCAATACGAGTGGTGTACGCACTGCCAAAGAAGCTGTATTTGCAGCACAAGCAGCACGAGAAGCATTGGAAACAAATTGGCTAAAATTAGAAATTCATCCAGATCCACGTTACTTATTACCAGATGCTGTGGAAACACTAAAAGCCACGGAAGAGCTTGTAAAATTAGGTTTTGTTGTTTTGCCTTATATTCATGCAGATCCAGTTTTGTGTAAACGATTAGAAGAAGTTGGCGCGCCAGCTGTTATGCCATTAGGCGCACCAATAGGAAGCAATAAAGGATTGGAAACCAAAGAATTTTTACGCATCATCATCGAGCAAAGCAAAGTGCCAGTTATAGTAGATGCAGGCATTGGCGCTCCATCACATGCCGCGCATGCTCTGGACTTAGGTGCAGATGCGGTTTTGGTGAATACCGCAATAGCCATTGCAGAAAATCCTGTGCAGATGGCAATTGCCTTTAAAATGGCTGTGGAGGCTGGTCGCTTGGCATATGAAGCCAAGTTGGCAAAAGTATCAGATAAAGCACATGCGAGCAGTCCGATATCATCATTGCTGGAAGATTGAAATAATGAGAATAATTTTCCCAAAAATTACTTGTAAAAAATATTTCAATTTAATTTTTTAAAAACATTTTTCTAAATGAATACTTATTAACTACACCATTATTAAGATTAGTAATTAGAATAAAAAAGGACAATGGAAAATCACCATTGTCCTTTTATAAATAAAATCAGTTATTATTTTTTTATAATCTTGTGCTGATGTTGATTTCCATTGTTATCGATATAAGATACAACATAAGCACCTGCACTCATTTCTTGGAAAGAAAGTTCGATTTCGTTTAATCCTTTTTGAACAGAAATAGGCTTAATACTGATGTGTTGACCTAGTACATTTGAGATTTGTATATCTGTTGTGTGGTTTTCTGTAGCTTGTATAATAACAGTTACATTATCAGAGACAGGGTTTGGAAATACAGAAACGATACCGTCTGATACTACTTCATCAACAGTAATATTTATTACATTGCTATATTCGAATGTTGCATCATTGTCTATCATTTTTAGTCTGTAATAATTATTGCCTGTGATAGGATGATTATCTTGGAAATGATAGTTCGATTGCCCATTGCTATTGCCCATTGCAACTTGTTCTCCAATGTAATACCAATCTATACCATCATTTGATTTCTCTACTTCAAAACGATTTGCATTTCTTTCAGATGCCGTTTTCCATGATAAATTATTTTTCAAATCAGCATAGACACCAGAGAAGGAAATAAGTTCAACTGGTAATGCTGCAAATGGGAATCGATTCGGATGTAAGTAAAAAGTAGAAAAACTATTTACCGTAAATGTTGCTGCGTAATCAGGACCTGTTGTTGTATTTGGATATCGTGTTATACTTGGAAATATTAATTTTGCAGAACTATTTGTTGCGGGATAGTTTGGTGGATTTGTAAATGTACCATTTGCACCATTGTCATATTTAGTAATGACCAATTCATTTTTATCAGCAAACTCATACGCTGTTCCTGATGCTTTTAATTTTAATGCATCGTATTCAGCTTGTGTAAAGAATAAGCTTACAATAACATCTTGCCCTGTTTTTGTGTTCGGGCTGATAGACCAATACCTAGTTAAATAAGGCTGTAGATCGCCGAAGTTTGTCAAAACAGATTTCACATTTGTAACTAATGGACTTGTTGAGTTTGCATTATAATCATAGCCTAAGCAGAGTTCAGTACTTCCCATTTCAATACTTCCACCAGTTGGATCTATTACTTTCGCCATTATTTTACCAGCATTGTCATAATACGAATACGAGTTACCATTTTTTACGGTACAAGTTTTACAATTATAATATTGAGGTGTGCTCGTCGATTGTGTCGATACGGTATTAAAATCTAAAGTTGTAGGCGTTATTGAGATAGGCGTAGCTAATGAAGTAGAACAAGCAGGTGTATTGTCAGTGTAAAATAATGTCCACTGAACTTGTGTTGTATTTCCCGTTGAAGACAAACCTGTGAGATTTGTAGATGGATTTGTAGCATCATTAAAAGTGCCATCGCCAGAAACAATTGTCCAAATTCCAGAAACATCAGTAATAGGTGGTGTTGCGATTAGTTCAGCGTATGGTTGATTCGGATTCGCACAAGGTGGAATAACAGCCGCATTGGCAGATGGATTAAGCTGTGGTCGTATTGTAATACTAACTTTATCTGTCCATGCATAACACGTGGATGATTTTGTTCTTCTTTGGAAACAATACGTACCTACCGTAGTTGTATTGCCAACTATATTTATTCCGGAAAGTAATTGTGCGGCGCTAATATTATTTGATGTTGCTCCACTTATTACATTCCAATTTGCATTTGGTGTTGATGAAGTACCTGTTGTTGGATTATTGCATGCTGTACTTGTTACATACCATTGATATTCATAAGTAGGTAATACAGCAGTACAAGATAGAGCTGAATTGTTTGCGCCACCAGTAGATGCATCTGCATTTATATTTGAAATAGGATTTGTTCCATAGCAAATTTTTACATCAGTTGGTGAAGTTATAGCGCCAGCAGCCAATGTTGAATAACTTGGATGATTATATAAACTACTCGTACCATTGTTACCTGCATTCTGTCCCGTTCCACCATTAACTGCAATTGTTGCCGCATTAGAGAAGCTCACGCAAGGATTGTAAAATATTTTCACACGACCGCCGCCGCCGCCGCCGCCACTTTGACCATTAACATCACTCGTTCCGCCAGCACCACCATTGCCGCCGTTTGCGCTTAATGTTGCGCCCGCAGGAATAGAGATTGGACCAAAAGCACTAATTAAAATAGTACCACCAGCACCACCTCCGCCACCAGCACCAGCGCCGCCTCTGCCTGTTCGTGTACGCTCATCACAGCCGCCAGAAATGTCTCCACAACACTCACCTGTTTCTGTCCAATCTCCACCATTACCACCATTGCCTCCGTTACTTCCATTTGCTGATATATTTGCACTTGTTGACATTGTAAATGTATTGCATGCTATTAATGATATAGATCCACCACCGTTACCGCCATTTGCGCCAGCAGTTCTGTTGTCTCTGCCGGTGCCACCACCACCAGCACCACCGCCGCCACTGCCTGGTATCGCAGTATAATCTGATGCGTTACCAACTGTATTGCCTCCTGAAGTTGCTCCATTACCGCCATTACCTACTGCATAGCTTAGGGAACATCCAGATTCATTGCATGCATCTGCGCCATTTCCTGTAGAACCATTACCTCCGTTTCCACCGCTGCCTCCGTTTCCACCACCTTTTCCACCGCCGCCGCCGCCGGAGCCACCAACTCTTCCACCATTATCATCCCAATTATTGCAAATTTGTTTTTTTCCTTGTCCATCATTACCCTTACTGCCACCATTTCCGCCACCAGCACCTGCGCCATTACCACCAGCACCTCCTCCTATTGTTTTTAACTCACGGCAATTATCTTTATCAGAACACCATAATATGCCTCTACCATCAGTGTTGTTACCTTCAGATGACCAATAGCCGCCTTGTACACCGCCATTGCCACCTAGTTCGCCACTATTGTTAGCATTGATAGTACCATTAATGGTGATATTTGTAGCATTAATTACTAAAGGACAACCTTGAGGAACAGTAATAGTGATTCCACTGTTTAATGTAAAATTGCCATTTATAGAAATATTGCCACCTAATGTGATGTTGTTAGCTATTGTGACATTGCCAGTAAATGCAGAAGCACGAACTATAGTTACGACGTTTGAGTAAAATGTACCATTGCAACTTGTTGTTCTCACTCTGTAATAAGTTGTTGTAGTAGGGTTGATGCTACTCCATGTTTTTGTCGCATCGCCTGTATTTAATCTAGCACTTTCCGTATGTCCTGAAACATTAGCCCAAGTACTGCCATCATTAGAATATTCTAATTGATTCCAGCCTAATCCACCATTCCAAGATAAATTTACAGCTCCTGTACTATTACATGCTTGATTAGAACTAAGCGTACCTGCTACTGCATCACTACAAGATATATTTACGGTTGTACTTCCTGGTCCTCCTGTTTCACGCATTTGATATTCTAAAGCTTGCGTATTGCCATCGAATGCTACATTCGTGCTTTGTGTAGTACAACATGAGCCATGCTCATTAATAAAACTGCTGCCGTTGATACGTATTCTACTCCAATCATCTGCACCAGATTGAATGGCGTAAATGCCTTTTGTAAAAGTACGTGTTAGTAGTGCTTTTAATGAGAAATTATCATTCATTGCTGTGCCACAATTTTGGCCTACACCAGTTGGAGCACCTGGAAAACTAAGATTAAGAGAAGCTGAATTTGCTGCGCTTGTACCTCCTGTATTTGTTCTTCTAAAACTTGAAATTGGAAATGAATAATCAGTCGTATTATAATAATATAAATTCCATGTGCTTGTGCCAACAGCAGTTGCATTGCCTAATGA